>JBBTTV010000036.1:0-3252 GCA_038064115.1 Patescibacteria group bacterium | reverse complement strand
TATGATGAATTTTGGTTATGGGTTTGGATTTTTTGGATGGCTCTTTATGCTCTTATGGTGGGGCCTGATAATTATCGCCATTGTCGCGTTGATAAAATGGTTGGCAAACCAATTTAGGGGCGGAACTTCGGGAAAAACGGCTTTAGATATTCTTAAAGAGCGATACGCGCGAGGAGAAATAGATAAAAAGGAGTTTGAAGAAAAGAAAAAAGAATTAAGTTAGGCGACGTATGAAAATCGGCATTATTTTACAATCAAATAAACCAGAGCATATCTGGAACACCTTTCGTTTCGGCATTACTTCGCTGAAAGCTAATCACGAAGTAACAATCTTTTTAATGAATGAAGGGGCTGAACTTGATACTATCGCGGATACGAAGGATTTTGATATTTCCAAGAGAGTTGCCGAGTATAAGGAGCTAAAAGGGGCTTTGTACGCTTGCAAAACTTGTTTGGAACTTCGTGGCAAAAAAGAAACTGGGATTTGTCCAGTTTCCACTATGACCGATTTGCTCAAAATGGTTGAGAAAAGCGATAAAGTATTGGTATTTGGCTAGAAAACAATATACTTAATACAATGTTGCACAAGCCGTCCAAACTGACATTGATTATTGTAAGTTTTTTTGTGGGAACGACACTGATTCTTTTTCTCGCGATAGTATTATTGCAGTTGATTGTGATTCGCATAACGCCTTTTTCTGACAAGTATCTAAAAGAACAGGAGGTAGTCGTTATTAAGCCAAGCGATATTGAGAAAGAAGCGGAAATAATTCCTGTCAGGAAAGTGCTTTTTGAATACATTGAAGTTACCGGCAGTTGTCCATTTTCTTTTGACGGAGGGTGTCTCAACGCTCGTTCTGGACCGGGCGCGGAATACCCCGCCGTAGCTAAAATTCGCAATGGCGCGGTGCTGAAAGTCGGCGGGGAAGTGGAGCGAAACGGCCAGAAGTGGTATAAAATTGAATTTGATGAATGGCTGCGTTATCCGGAGCGCGTGAAAGGAGATTTCTATGTTGCGGCGGATTATGTGCAAGTGCTTTTGGACGAAGGAAATCGCGATTTGAACCGTAATATAAAAGTTAGCAGCAAGCGTATTGTTGTAGACAGGTCTGAACAAATGCTTTACGCGTATGAAGGAGACGAATTATTTATGAAAGCGAAAATTTCCACCGGCCTTGAATTTACGCCCACCCCGCAAGGCATTTTTACGATTTTTAAAAAAACGCCCAGCCGCTATATGCAAGGGCCGATTCCCGGAGTTTCGGAAAAATATTACGACCTTCCGGGCGTGCCGTGGAATTTATACTTTACGTCGGATGGCGCTGTGATTCATGGAACTTACTGGCATAATAATTTTGGAAAACCGTCTTCCAATGGATGCGTCAATTTGATGCCTGAAGATGCGAAAAAACTTTATGCCTGGGCGGAAGTTGGTATGAAGGTGGTTGTTAAGAATTAGAGGTACGCGCCCCCTTGCCAAATTCTTTAGAATATGGTATATTACACTAATATGCCATTATATATGTATTTCATCATAAGTTTATTGGCGTTTGTCTCAACGGCGTTTTATAGCGCCTCAATAGAACCATTGAGTAATTCTATCGTCATCGCAAGACGATATATTTATCGGGCTATAGACGCGGACGTAGCGCCTGTTATTCCTATTGCTGCGGTGGCGCGTGCTTTCGCTGAAGTTTCGATTTCTGGCAATGTTCCGACTGTTATTCCGAACGTCCCTTTTTATTCGCAATTTAGCGATATCAGCGCTCCGGAGTGGCGGAAGCTTAGTTGTGGAATAGCGGATTTGGCAATGATTATTAATTTTTATAAGCCGGGAGCCGTTTCGGCGGATATATTGCTTCAGGAGGGCATTGCCGCGGGAGCATTTATTGACGATGCCGGATGGTCGCATCAAGGTCTTGTGAATCTTGCCCGCGCGTACGGATTAACCGGCAGCACGCACGATTTATCCAATTTGGATATGGACGCGGCTTTTGTGGAACTGGAAAAGTTTTTAAAAAACGGACCGGTTATCGCGTCCGTATATTACACGTTTGATCCGAATAGCCCCATACCCCATCTTGTAGTTGTTAATGGTGTTAAAGACGGCGAAGTATATTATAACGATCCGGCGGGACAAGGCGCGAATGAAAAAATTTCTATCGTTGATTTTATGAGAGGATGGAAGAAGCGATTTATAGTCATCAAACCTTAAAACAAAAATCCACGGATAACCCGTGGATTTTTGTTTTCTAATAATTATTAGGAAAGATGCTTGGAAACGAGCTTCGTCATTTCAAACATATTGACGACCGCTTTTCCATCAAACACTTTTTTTAAATTCGCGTCAGCGTTTATATTCCGCTTGTTGGCCGCGTCCTGAAGGTTGTGTCCTTTGATATACACCCAAAGTTTTTTGACAACCTCGGATCTTGGCATAGGGCCATTGCCGACTATTACCGCTAATTCCGGACTGACATTCAGAGGCTTCATGAACGCAGAATTGCTTTTTGGTGCCATAGGATTTTGATTTATTTTAATCAGACCTTTATGTATATATTACATCTTAACAGAAAAGATTGAAAGTGGCTAGAGCGATAGGGGGGGGTGCTCGACTCGGCGTGGGATTGACAAGAGTTTATTTTTTTGATATACTGGAGCCTATAGCTAAGAGATGTAGTCGATTTTCTAGCGAATTAACAATAAAAATAAACAGATGAAAGGAACTATCAAAACTCTCACGGATCGTGGATTTGGTTTCATTGCCCGTGAAGGCGAAGCGAAAGACCTCTTTTTTCACTCTAAAGAATTGAAGGGTGTAACATTTGATGAGCTCAAGCAAGGTGACGAAGTCACTTTTGAGGTCGTTGAAGGCGAAAAGGGTCTTAGCGCTACAAATGTATCCCGCGCGTAAGCGCGAGTAACAAAAACCGTCCTTTACAGGACGGTTTTTGTTACTGTCGCTATTTAATCATAATCATGTTAGAGTGTGATTAATCCCCGTTTGGGGGCGTATTAATTTTATGGTGAGCTCGCCGAACTATTATGGCAAACGATAATGTTATTTTAAGATTTAATAAAGTGTTCTTCAGCTATGGATTTAACAAGCCTATTCTGCATGGGGCCGATTTTTCGTTGCGACGGGGGAGTAAGTTCGCGCTTATGGGACAAAATGGAGCGGGGAAAAGCACTATTTTTAGCCTTATTACCAAGTCGCTTCAACCGGAAGAAGGTACGATTGCGATAGAAAAA
>JBBTTV010000035.1:0-16461 GCA_038064115.1 Patescibacteria group bacterium | reverse complement strand
AGACCAGGGTCGCTGAAATCCATAAGCGTGTCCGGGAATATCATAAACACAAGAATGACCCTTATGCATACCGTCCTGAAGAAATCGATGCAGGTCGAGAGCTGAAATCTCATGCATTGAAAGATCTTGAATTTCTACTTGCTCTACTAGATCAGAAAAGGTAGCGCCTCCTCTTGTTTAAGCTCGGCTAATACCCGGGCTTTTTCTTTTTCCTCATGACCCATGACATCTCTTATACTTTTTCCCTGACTCGCACGGACAGGGATCATTTCTACCCACTTTTTCATACGCGGATTCTCGCTGATTGAAACGCGGATTAACGCTGATAGTAGGTACAGCCTCCCGCGCCGTATCATAGATAACTCTTTTTATATCTAATTTTTCTCCTCCAAAATTCGCCAATAACGCTAATTTATAAGAGGATCCTTTTAGATAGTTCCATATTTGTTTTTCTTCGGTATTCCCCACGAACGGTAAAGCTTTTAATTCTAAAATTATTTTGTTATCAATAACAAAATCTGGTCTGTAAATACCTACTACCTTACCACGATAATTAACATCTATAGTTTTTTCTTTTTCAAAATTAATATTTTGTTTTATAAATTCATCTTCTAATGCGTTTTGATAAACAGCTTCTTTGTGCCCAGCGCCCAATGCATTATAAACATTAAAAGCCGCTCCTCTTATTTTATAAGTCAAATCCTCATATAATAATCCGCGTTTATCTGCGTTTTGATCCGCGTTAATCTGCGTTTGGCTGAAATTATGAAGCCAAGATTCAAAATCCGCAAGTAAATTTTCAAATAAAATTTTTCCCTCGCGGCGATATTCCACCAATGGGTCATGCTGGCCGTAAGCTCTTAGCCGCACCGATTCCGATAACGCCTCCATATTTTCCAAATGATTCATCCAAAAAAAATCTAAAACTCCTAAAATTTGCGAATGAACTTTATTTTCTAACATTTCCCGCCTCTTCGTATAAATCGCCTTTCTCTGCTTATTTAAAACATCATCGTATTCCAATAAATGCTTGCGGGCGTCAAAATTCATTCCTTCAACTTTGCTTTGGGCTTGGGATATCGCGCGACTAAGCATTCTGGCTTGAATCGGCATATCTTCCGGAACTTTTAACATTTCCATAAAACGCTTAATCCTATCGCCGCCGAAAATTCTCATCAAATCATCTTCCAATGACAAGAAAAACTGCGACGAACCCGGATCGCCTTGCCTGCCGGCGCGGCCGCGCAACTGATTGTCTATTCTGCGCGATTCGTGCCGTTCCGTTCCGATTACATGCAACCCTCCCGCGGTTTTTACTTTCTCGGCGCTTAAAATCTCCGGCGGATTTCCGCCAAGAATAATATCTACGCCTCTACCGGCCATATTTGTCGCCACTGTCACCGCGCCGGCTTTTCCCGCTTGAGCGATAATCGCGCCTTCCCGTTCGTGATTTTTGGCATTTAAAATTTCGTGAGAAATTCCCGCTTCTTTTAAAGCGTGGGCAAGCTCTTCATTTTTTTCAATGGAAACAGTTCCGAGTAAAACCGGCTGGCCCTTCGCTTGCCGCGATTTTACTTCTTCCGCGATAGCTTTATATTTCCCTGCTCTGGTTTTGTAAATTAAATCCGACAAGTCTTTGCGAACCATCTGCTGGTTAGTCGGAATAGTCGCGACTTCTAATCCATAAACCTTATCAAATTCTTCAGCGGAGGTTTGCGCCGTGCCGGTCATACCGGCCAATTTTTCATACATTCTAAAATAATTTTGAATGGAAACGGTCGCGTAAGTGCGCGATTCATTTTGCACCAACAAGCCCTCCTTCGCTTCAATCGCCTGATGCAATCCCCCGGAATAACGGCGGCCTAACATTAATCGGCCGGTAAATTGATCAACGATAATAATTTCCCCGTTTTTAACGACATAATCCTTATCGCGCTGAAATAAAGCGTGCGCTTTCACGACTTCGGAAAGATAATGAGTTAAGCGGCTGTTTTCCGCGCCATACAAATCTTTCACCCCCAAAGTTTTTTCCACTTTATCAATGCCGTCCTGCGTCATTTCCACAGAACGCAATTTTTCATCAACCAGATAATCAACATCTTTTTGCAAGTTACGAACAATTCGCGCGAAAACTTTATAATATTCACTGGATTCCTTGTCGGGAGCTGAAATAATCAACGGCGTTCGCGCCTCATCAATTAAAATGCTGTCTACTTCATCAATAATCGCGAAATAACGCTCTTTCTGGACTTGATCTTCTAATTTATGCGCTAAATTATCTCGCAAATAATCAAAACCAAATTCGTGGTTAGTGCCGTAAGTAATATCAGCTTGATAAGCTTCTTTACGGCTGATGGGCCTCAAATATTCTTCCTGAACTAAAAAACTTCCAGTAGTATCGCGTTCTTTATCTAATAATTGCGAGTGTCCGACTTCCGGCTTATAGTTCGGATCGTAAAGCAGGGCTCCCTCATGAATCAGACACGCTGTTTTCAAACCAAGCGCGTGATAAATTTGCCCCATCCAAACAGCGTCTCTTTTCGCCAAATATTCGTTAACGGTGACAACGTGCACCCCCTTCCCCGTTAAAGCGTTTAAGTAAGCTGGCAAAGTCGCGGCCAGAGTTTTTCCTTCGCCGGTTCTCATTTCCGCTATTTTCCCTTGATGTAAAATTATTCCGCCCATTAATTGGACGTCAAAATGCCGCTGGCTCAAAACACGCTTCGCGGTTTCACGCACCAAAGCAAAAGCACGAGGCAAGGCTTCGTCTAAAGTAATTTTAGTTTCCTGAATTAGCCGTTTTAAACTGGCGCCGTCTTCCAACAGCCGCTCATTGCTTAATTTTTTTATTTCCGACTCCAAAAAATTAATCTGCTCCACGATTCGCCTTAATTCTTTGTCGGATTTAAATAACTTAGAAAACCAATTAAACATATGGTTATTATATAGCAAATTGTCTCTTAACTATAAACTATAATCTGCCATCCCATTCTAAATAATTTAATAACCGCGGCTTTTAGAAAACCTTCGCTGACATATTATAATCTGCCGATAATGATCCATAATCAATTTCTGCCTTGACGCGCGTATCAAACCCGAATATCAATCCAAAAACGAAAATCAGTATTAATGTAAATTTTGTTATATTATACGCGATTGAGACGCGATTAGTTTGAAAATCTCGTCGGATAATTTTCGCGCGGAAGAAACACCGCGCCGGTTCTCTTTTTTGTTTTGCCCTAACAAATAATATTTTCATGCACAAAAGTTTTGAATGTTAGGGTTGTCTTGATTACTTTTCTCTTATTTTTCTATTTACTGCCACCCCTTTAGAATCTTGCGGTCTGCGTTTGGCATTGAATTTTTTAATTTCTGTCTGCAATCTATCTTTCATCTGGTCAATCGCCACTCTGATATCCCAATCTTCATGCGTCGCACGTATCAATTTGCCAAGAGCATCAATATTCGCTTCCGCGTAAAAAATATCACCTTTGTTGTGATGGTTTGTTGTTCTAGCAATTTCAACGCGAACAATAATTTCCGCGTTAACTTCCCAAGGTTTAATAAATTTTTTAAGCGAACCAAGCTTGTTTTCTATATAAGCATCTATCGCCGGTGTCGCGCCTAAATTCGTGTACTTTGTAATAATTCTCATAATTGAGTCACTACTATGCCTTAAATTATCTGTATTTCCTCTTCTAATCCTACACCAAATTTATCATTTACCGAAGCTTTAATAAGCCGAATCAGCATTTTAACATCGGTTGCTTTCGCGCTTAAAGCATTAACTATAAAATTCGGGTGTTTAGACGATATCATCGCACCGCCGAAACTTACGCCCTTAAGCCCTGCTTGATGAATAAGATGCGCCACCGGCACGACTGGAAACGGATCCTGCTTCACTGGCGCCGTGAACGCAGGCCAACGCTGATTGCCGCGCGGAATAACGCGGATGACTTCTTTATTTATCTGCGCGATATCCGCGTTTAGATCTGTTGTAATCCGCGTAAGAGGGACATTTTTAAAAATACTGCCTATATTCGGATAATCCAACGGCTGACGCTCCTGCCGATATTTTATTTTTTCTTCAATTGCGAAATTTATCGCTTTTTTATCTCCTTTCACAAGCGCGAGGGTTACTTCTAAAATAATTTCTTTTCCGTTTAATTGCTTGAAGGCGCTGTCGCGGTATCCAAAACGGCATTGCTTATTATTCCGTTTTTTAATAACCGGGGTCTTCCCCGATATATCCAAGCTTACAACTTCTTTAATACAATCTTTCATTTCACCGCCAAAAGCTCCGGCGTTACCGCGCACCGCTCCGCCAAGCGTTCCGGGAAGTCCTCCGGCCCACTCCAAACCGGCCAAACTTTTTGCGGCCGCCGCCTCTAATAAATCAGAAACGGGCACGCCCGCTCCGACTTTCATTAAAACACCGTCAAATTTCAGTGATTTTAGATCCGGTTTCAAAACCAATCCAGCAAACCCCTTATCGCTTATCAAAAGATTGGTTCCGCCTCCTAAAATAAAAATTGGCAGCTTAGCCTGCCTTGCCTTTTCAACGGCGCGAATTATTTTTTCAATCTTATCCGCCGCGTAAAAATGTTCGGCAACGCCGCCTATTTTGTAATTGCTGTAGCGAGAAAGATTAACTTGGTTCTGAAACATTTTTTAAGAAAACTGAATCAGCCGAAGGAGCTGTTGATGGTGACCTCCAATTCAATTTGTGTTGAGTGAGTGCTCTCTCAACAGCTCCTTCAGACAATCCAGCTTCAATGCGTTATCTTATTAAATTTTAGAACATAATAGCTAAAAAACAAAGACCCCGCCGAAGCGGGGTCTTTGCCCACAAATTGAGAGGGACATTCCCTGATCGATATCATCGTCGGGGAATATTCGTACTCACTCTAATTACATTATAGCAGATACGGGGCGAAAATGCAAATTCCTATGATTATCGCCGCGGTTGCCGTTATTAAAACAGCGCCAGCCATTATGTCTTTGATTGTCCCGATTATTGAATTTTTAGAAGGATGTAAAGCATCAATAGTCTTCTCTATAGCCGTGTTCGCCAACTCTAAAGATAAAACCAAGCCTATTACTCCTACCAACAATAGCCCCTCGGATCTGTTAACTCCCACTAATAAAGCTAATATAACTACCGCGATAGCAATAATAACTTGAGTGCGAAAAGTTCTTTGGTCATTCCACACAAACCAGATTCCCTGAAAAGCATGATAAAACGCCCTTGTTAATTGTTTTAATTCTTCCATAAGTTAATCATATAATAACAAAAACTCCCCGATTTTTCCATTATCGGGGAGTATATAATTTTTAATCCTTAATATCAATCGCCTTACGGCTATCGGAAGCTTTGCTCAACAGTTTGATAACGCCCTCCGCGAACGCTTTTTCCGCCTGATGCCTATCAATTCTTTCAATATCTTTCGCGCAATAAACCACTTGATTATTCTTCAAAACAATAAAAACGTTAATCATTATTCCTTCCTCGTGCGTTTCTTTTCTGCTGAAATAAAATCTATCTTCGTAGCTATTGACGTCTTTATGAGGAAAAATGATTAAATTATATTGATTCAATTCTGCCAATAATTTATCAATATCTTCGGGAGAATCAACCGCGCCCTGAAATACGTTACTGCCGAAAATTAATTTAATCGCTTCGGCTCCGGGAACTTGTTTAACGTTCGGGGCGTCTAAATCAAAACCGATTTCTTTCAGTCCGTTTGCTGATGTCTGATAAGGAACAATCAATTTGTACTTTTCTATCATAACTTTCGGATCATTGTTAAACAAACCCATTGCTACGTTATTAGTCCTTGTGATGGTACAGCCGATAAGCGATAAAACAAGACAAGCAAGAGCGACGCGCATCTTTATCCTCCTTTTAAAATACTGATGATTATTATAACAAATTCATCCCACTTGTCAAAAAAGGAATTATTTTATATACTACCTTAGTATGAAACCCGATATTCATCCGCAATATTTCGAAAAAGCCTCGGTCAAATGCGCCTGCGGCAATACTTTTACGATTGGAGCCACCAAGCCGGAAATTAACGTTGAAATTTGCAGCAAATGCCATCCTTTTTATACCGGAAAAGAAAAAATTATTGATACTGCCGGTAAAGTAGAGCGCTTTAAAGCAAGACGCGAAAAAGCGGTATCCGCTCCTAAAGCCGCGAAAAAACCTAGGGCCAAAAAGACGAAAAAATAAGCGGTAAGGCACGAACCAGCACTAGAACATTAGCTAGTGCTTTTCTTACATACAATGCCAGAAAACAACATACAAAAAATTATATTAGAAATTCGCGCGGGCACCGGAGGAGACGAAGCCGCTATTTTTGCCGGTAACTTGGCTAGAATGTATCAAAAATACGCCGCTAAAAGAGGGTGGGGTTTTGTTATTGTAGACTTTAATCAAACTTCGCTGGGCGGCTATAAAACTTTTATCGCTAAATTAAGCGGAATAAACGTTTATGACGCCTTAAAACAAGAATCCGGAGTGCATAGAGTTCAAAGAGTTCCGGATACGGAAAAATCCGGACGCGTCCACACTTCAACGGCAACGGTGGCGATATTGCCGGAAGTTGAACCAAAACAATTTGAAATCAATCCTAATGATTTGGAACTAACTTTTTCTCGCGCCGGAGGGCCGGGCGGTCAAAATGTCAACAAAGTGGAGACTGCCGTCCGCATTCTTCATAAACCAACCGGCATTGTTATTTCTTCCCGCGCGGAAAGATCCCAGCACGCTAACCGCGAAGCGGCGCTCTCAATTCTCCGCTCAAAGCTTTATGAAATGCAGGTTTCGGCGGAGGCTCGAAAATTGGGAGCGGAGAGAAAAGAATTGATTGGCGGCGCGGAACGTTCCGAAAAAATAAGAACTTATAACTTCCCCGACGATAGAATTACCGACCATAGGTTTAACGTAAAAGTGCATAATGTGGAAAATGTTTTAGGGGGCGACTTGGATGCTCTTTTGGAAAAAATCAACAAAAAAAATACCGAGTAAAACTAACTCGATATGTTTTATTATTACTTAAGTAAAGTCTATTTTTAAAATATTAAATGGCCTGCGAACGCCCGCGCTTCGACATTCAGCAACCGCCAATGCCGTCTTTACCATTTGCTCATAATCTTTAAGATTGGTTTTAATTAGAATGTCCATGGCGCCCAATGCATATGGCGCTCCACAACCAACGGCATAATAAGGTGACGCGGGATAGCCCACTTGAAAATCATTTTCAATATTAAAAATATTGCCTCGATAGCCGACAAGAAAAGATCCTCCTATTTCTTCGTTTTCTTTAATTGTAGTAAAACCCCCTTTCTTTAAAATTGCACGCACTTCAGGAATAAATTTTTTTATCATAAACTCAAACGGTTTTTCTCCATTAGATTCGTCTTGAGGTACTTCCATGGTCATTAAAAGTTGCCCCATGCGGAAAGACGATGTAAATCCGACCAGTAAATTTGGGCCATTAATCTGTTTTAAACTAAAAACTTTTGGGTCTTTGCGTATGGTTAATTCTAATCCTCCAACCGCCGCTGAATCTCCGCCCATAACCATAGTTTTCTCGTTACAAAAACCGACAATGCAAGTCACTTTTACCTCCTTGATTTAAAGAACTACTAAGCGCCAGTATCTCATTAATTATTTAAAATATCAATATCTTGCTGGAATTGTTGGGCTTTATTAACCACCCTGTCGCCATACCCCCAAAGATGGCTGCGCCAACGACTACCGGCGTAATATTTCGCCGCCGCGCAACGTTCAATATCATTTTGTTTGCTGTAAATGTTGTCGCATCCCGCCGCCGCGTCTTTCAAATAAACTGCCGTTGCCGTAATCGCGTCGCCATTCCGCCACGGAGACGGAGGATTGCTGCCGGTAATCTCTGACACCCTCCCTTGATAAAGCTTCCATGTGGACGGAATAAACTGTGCTGGCCCCATTGCCCCGCCGTAAGCGCCGTCGCGATTCGCGCAAGAAACCGTAATGCTTTCCGGATTAATGCCCAAAGACGCGGTTAAGACAAGGAAAATCGGAATATCGCGCGTCGGGTGCATTGCCGTTTTATAACTGCATCTGCCGACATTCTGACCCAACGCTGATTCTTTATCTAAAATCGCTAAAATAAACGCCGCCCTTATTCCGGTAGATTTTTCCGCGAACTTCGCGAATTGATAAGCTTCTTCAAATGTCATTTCGCCGCCGCCCAAAAATTCAAAGATTCTGCTCCTGATTTCCGAAGCGGTTTTCTTGGTTGTTTTTAAAAGTTCCTGATATTTTGATTCTTGTCCTTTTGTAATCTCTAAAATTTTTGCCTTTTGTTCTTTGGTTTGGGCAACGGCTGCTTGTTGGGCGGCTTGAGCCGCTTTTAAAGCCGTGGCGTCATTCCGCTTGATCGCCAACGCTTCTTTTTCGTCAAGAAGATTTAATCGCAATTTTGAGATGCGCTGTAAAGTCGCCGACAAATCTTCCTGAACTTCAAACCAATTATTGATATCCCCGAAAAATTCCGAAAGCGTGTCATTTTTCAAAATCACCATCAACAAACTGGCATTTTCATTTTCATACACTTGCTGAACCGCCTTTACTAAGGCGGATTTATTCAAATCAATGCTTTGTTCAATGGTGGTGATTTTGTTTTTATTTTTTAAAATTTCTCCGTCCAATTTTTGAAGAGACAAGTTGATGGATTTTATCTGGAGGTTTATTTTTTGGACTTTCACGTTCAAGCTATTAATTTCGCTTTTTAAAGTTGTGCCTTGTTTTTTATATTCCGTGATAGTCGCTTCGTATTCATCTATTTGAGCTTCCAGAGCGGTTAATTGGTCTTCCAGCGCTTTTCGCTCCGCCTCGTTTTGAGCCGCTGGCGCGGAAACCACGCCAAATACTAAATAAAATACCGCAGCAAAGATGCAAACTATTTTCAAAAAACCGCTTGAGAAGCGGAATGATTTCTCGGGATAAAAATTAAGTCGTTTAGATAATGGCTTAAAAAGGCGAATTCGCGAAGTTTTGACATCCGTCAAAACCTTCGGTCTCGGTCTTTCAAAAGGCATATGTTGATTATACCTTATTTTGCTTCAGGTGAGGCTTCTTCTTTAGTCGCGGCTTTCTCTTCTCGCCCCGCTTTCTTTTCTTCGGTTTCTGATTTAATCGCGGAAACATCAACAGTCTGGCTTTGAGCCGCTTCTTCTTCCTCGCTTACCGGCTCAATAACCGTGGCGGCAACTGTTTCCAAGGCAACCAAAACTTTAACGTCGGCTGGTATTTTCAAGTTTTTAACGTAAATGCTTTGGCCGATTTCGGTAAGTTTTGCCAAATCAACCTCCAAAGAAGAAGGAATATTGCCCGGCAACGCTTCTATTTCAATTTCTTGCAACGCTTTCACTAAAATACCCCCGTTCTTTACACCCTCCGATTCACCGATAAAAACCAACGGCACCTTGATTCTAATTTTTTCATCCAAACGAACTTGATAAAAATCAACGTTTAAAATATCGTCGCTTACTGGATCGGTCGCGATTCCGTATATCAAAGCCGGCCGTTTTTCTCCGTTTATCACGACATTTATCATCGTGCTTTCACCGGCGGATTTAAAAACTTTTTTAAAATCTTTTACCGGCACCGCAAGGTGAATATTTCCAATTCCGCGGCCGTAAAGTTCGGCTGGAATTAGGCCTTGCGCCCGCAAAGCCTTTACCGATTTGCCAAATTTATCTCTTGTTTGAACTTGAAGCTCCATAAAACAATTTCAATCTATTATAAACTATCTTTTTAATTTCATCAAGCGCTGGCGCCATTATCTTATACGGCGCAACTTCTTCCGGTTTTTCTTGCAATCCCCGTTCTACGCCTTTTCGCCAGGCGAGACGAAGCTCTGTACTGATATGAATCACGGAAATTCCCGCTTTTATTGCCATAATAAAATCTTCATCTTTAACGCCGGAACCGCCATGAAGAATTAGCGGCACGCCCGCCGCCTGTTTAATCTGGCGTATTCTTTCAATATCAAGACGCGGATTCGACGCGTTTTCCAGCATTCCATGAACGTTGCCAACGGCTGGAGCAAATAAATCAACTCCCGTCGCTTTAACAAACCGCGCCGCTTCTTCTGGCGTCGTCAGGTCGGTTTTTTCCACTGCCGCGCCTCGCGGTATTTCTTTTAAAATTTCTGAAGAAGCGCCGATATAGCCTAATTCGCCTTCAACTAAAATTTCTCTTTCTTGGCCAGCGGATTTTGATTTAACATATTCAACTATTTTCTTGGTCTGTCGGATATTTTCTTCCATCGGCAGTTTCGCTCCGTCAAATAAAATCGCGTCATAACCGGCTTCAACCGCTTCTTGCGCCTTGCTCAAAGAATGAGTGTGGTCGGCATTAATAAAAATTTCCTGTTCGTGCTCTTCTCGCAAGCTTTTAATTAACGCGACCGCTTCGTGAACATCAAGAAATTCTCTTTCCCCTTCGGAAGTTCCTATAATAACCGGCGCGTTAAGTTCCCGCGCGGCTTCAGTCACCGCTTTCAAAGTACCGATGTCCGAAATGTTAAAATGGCCTATTGCCAGTCCTTTCTTTTCCGCGTCTTTTATTATTTCTTTTAAATTTCTCATATCTCAAACCATCCTTGAATTAAATGTTTTTTACTTCTTTCTTCCAATTCACTTAAACCGAAATACTCGCTGAAAATCTTATTCCATAAAGCTTCTTGGTGGTGATACAAATACTTTACCAATTCTTTTTGCTTTACCAAAGCCATCGCGGTATCAATCAAATTAAAACTCACCAGTACATCCACTCCAGTTTCCGTTTGGAAATAATCCCCTACCCAGCCAAGTCCGCCCCAAAATTCCAACCCGTTTTGAAGCGCTGGAATCATCCGGTTGATTTTAAGAAGTTCTGTTTCCGCTTTTTGCCAATGAAGAGCCTCCGGATTGATGTGCGGTTCAAACAACCGCCAGTCAAATTCGTCTTGTTTCGCCAGATATCTTTGAAGCACGAGAAAACGCGGCCTGCCAAATTCCGGTGGCTGCTTTGGCAAACGATTTTCTATAACATCGCCACGAAGAACCGAAATCATTTGTTCGGCGAAGCTATGACCGTTTTGATTGAAGTATTGAAAAACATCGGCATAGTATTCAACTTCGTACAAATAATGGATTAAAAGCATTGTTAAACGCAAAATTTCTCCGGAAATTCCTAGAAAAGTCGGGATGACGAAAATCACCCCCAGTTCTTTTAAATGGCTGACATTGTGGTATTTTTTGGCGACAAATTTTTCCGCCGCTTTCGCCCATTTTTGGTTTAAAACGCGCGCTTCTATCAAGCGCTCTTCAAAATCGTCTTTGTGAAGGGTCTCGTATTGCTTGAAAAAAATTTTATTTTGCCATTCCTGGTCTTCTAAAAAACGAATGGCGCTATAAACCTCCAATAAATCTTCTTTTTCCAATAATTCTTCCACGTACTTGTACCCCAGCGCTTTTAAAACATTTTTTGGCGGTTCGGCCACCAGCAATTGTTTTGCTTTTTCTTTTTTTAAAAAATATCCTTTGCGGCAAGGATGTATTTTAATTAAAAAATCAACAATTTTTTGCGCCATCTCAGCGCCTCGCAACGAAGTAACACCCATTGCTTCGGCAAGTTTGATGTCGTCTGCCTCCAACTTGCTAATAAGCGCGTCATAGACCTCCTGCGCTTGCGCTTTCGGCGTTAAACCAAGTTCGGCAAGTTTTTCTTTTACGATTCTGTCGTTTTCTTCGCTTAATTTCTGAATAACGCCGACTTTGCCGGTAACTCGCTCTAATTGGAATTCCAAATCGGCAATTAAACGTTTATCCGTGCGCAAGATTCTGGCGATTTTCTCTTGATAATTGTTCATAGCGGCCTTGCCTCAATTTCAAAATCCCGCCATCTCGGCTCTCGGTCAAATTTTTCTTTGGTTAACGCCCCTTCGCTGGCGCCTAAAGTTTCCACCACCGACGTAGCGTTGGCCGACGCTAATCTTGTGGCATATTTTATGTCTTCAAGATCAAATGCTTCGTCTTTTCCCTTTTTTAGTTTTTCTCTATGTATTAGGCCGGACACGAAACCTCCGCCGAAAGCATCACCGGCGCCGGTACGGTCAATAATTGTCTGATCTTTAAATATGCCTGCGGTGTAAATAAATTTGCCATCCGAAACAGTGACTCCTCTGTCGCCGCGAGTAACCGCCACGATGCCAGGTGTCCATTCATCCAACGTCTGAAACGCCTTCAAAGGATTTTCAAAAGAAATACCTGTTAATTCCGCCGCTTCGCTTTCGTTGAGAACCAAAAACGCAATATCTTTCAAAGCTTCTAAAATTTCCTGCCGCTTATGCTTGATATGATGCCCCGTCGGATTAAAGGCGATTTTTATATTGTTTTCTTTAGCAAAATTTATTAAATTCCTAAATATTTTATCCGATTCGCCGGACAAAGAAAGATACCACCACTTGCTCTTCAATTTTTTAAAATTCCAATCTTCAAGCGTTAAAGTATTAGACGCGCCGTAATATCCCAAAATCGTTCGCTCCCCATTAACCAGCAAAAGCACGGAATAAGCGGTCGGGGTATTTTTAGAATAAGCGATAAGTTTTGTATTAACCCCTTCTTTTTTTAAACGAGATTTAAGTTCTTCCGCCGCCGCGTCAACGCCCAATTTTGCCGCGCAGGCAGTCTTAAATCCTTGCCGCGCGAAAGTTATGCTAGCGTTAACAGCGTTGCCGCCAACAGTGGAATAGATATCATCAACGCCCATTTTTTCTCCAAAAGGCAAAACAATCGCTTTTTTTAACGGTGTTTCCGGCCAATCAATCAATTTAAATTTAGATATCAAGTAGTTATCTTTTGTCGCCGAGCCGATTGTGATGACGTCAAACATATCTAAATTTTACTACATAGCCATAAAGCCGCAACCTTGAGTAGAAATTAAAAACGGCTCTAAAAAGAGCCGTTTGGAAAATTACAGCGCCAAGCTTTGGGGGTTCCAACCAGTTAATAAACATACAATCGCCAAAATAATCGGCGAAATGAATTGGAAAAAATACGGCAAGAGAATGAACAAGGCCATTATAAAAATCAATGACATTTGTTCCAATCTTATTCGCATTTCTTCCGGAAGCCACAAAGTTAAAATCCTTGACCCATCCAGCGGAGGAATCGGCAACAAATTAAATATTGCCAATAAAACATTCAGATAAACAGTTGTAAAAAGTAAAGAATAAACCAATCCGTTAGCAACTTCCGTTACGGCCAGCAATCTAAAAATCAAACCGACGACAACCGCAATCGCCAGATTAGTAACAATGCCGGCCAAAGAAACGCAGATAATGCCCAGTTTTTGCGGTCTCAACTTCCAAAAATTTACCGGTACTGGTTTTGCCCATCCTAATATTGGCGCTCCAGTGATTGCCAAAAGTGTCGGGAGAATAATTGAACCGAATAAATCCAAATGAGGAATCGGATTCAAAGTAAGCCGTCCGAGATATTTCGCGGTCGGATCTCCGAATTTCAATGCCATCCAGCCATGAGCGATTTCGTGTAAAATAACCGAAAAAAGCAAAACCGCTATAACCCAAACTATCATTTTCTCTCCTTGAGCGATCTTTGGACGCAAGCCCAAAGATTTAGCCTTTTAAAAAACTTCTGCTATTTTACCGCTTTAAATTAAAAAAAGCAATTTTAAAACATGCCTTAACGTAAAATTCCGGCAACTGCCGGAATTTTGTCTATTTCTTTTTTAAAACTTTTTGAACCGCTTTTTTAATACTTTCTATGCCCATTCCGTATTTTTCAATCAATTCTTCCGGCTTGCCTGATTCGCCGAAAACGTCCTGCATTCCTATGAATTCCATCGGAACAGGAAATTTTTTTGCCAACAATTCCGCGACCGCTCCGCCCATGCCGCCCGAAACTTGATGTTCTTCAACCGTCACCACGGCGCCGCATTTTTTAGCAACGTCAATTATGGTTTTTTCATCCATTGGCTTTATCGTGTGATTATTCACGACAATCGTGCCAATGCCTTCTTTTTCCAAATCCTTAGCTGCCAAAAGCGCGTTATGAACTAACGGCCCGCAGCCGATAATCGCAGCTTGCGGTTTTTTTGATTTCCACAACATTTCCGCTTTGCCGACGGCAAAAGAAGTTTCTTCCGTGGTAAATACCGGTGTTTTTTCTCTCGCGAATCTCAAATAAACCGGCCCCCATATTTTTGCCGCCGCTATCGTCGCTTTTTTTGCTTCAATCATGTCGCATGGCACGATGACTTTCATATTCGCCATTACTCGCATTGTCGCGATATCTTCAATCGCCTGATGCGTCGCCCCGTCCGGCCCCACGGAAATTCCCGCGTGAGCGCCGGCAATCTTAACATTGGAGTCGTTATAAGCGATCGTTGTCCTTATTTGCTCCCAATTGCGTCCGGGAGAAAATACGGCATAAGAAGAAACAAAAGGAACCTTGCCGGATATTCCCAAGCCCGCCGCGATCGCCGCCATATTCTGTTCAGCGACGCCAATTTCAAAAAATCTGTTGGGAAATTTTTCGGCAAATTTTTGGGAACGAGTTGATTCGGTTAAATCGGCACACAAGACCACGACATTCGGATCTTCCGTGCCGGCAATAACTAAACCATCCCCATAACCGTCACGAGTTGGTTTTTGTTCAATGTCTTTGTCAAAAACTTTCTGATTAAGTTTTGCCGATGAATTCAACATTAAAAATTATTTTGCTTCAACCGTTGATTGTTCGCCATGCGCGCAAACATGTTTCGGATGCCCCACTTTAACGCCTATCGCTAAAACTCCCAACACTAAAGCGTCCCAATAAAGATGTGCCACCGGAAGGCCTAAAAACATTCCGGTTTCACTGAGGGAGGCGACCCAGGCGGAAATGAACGTAACTAACGAGAGCAACCACAAAAAAGCGCCGCACACGCCCTTACAATAACTTAATAAATTTTTAACCATATTGTTATTCAAAAATAAATTTTATTGCGACCTTTATTCTTCTTTTCTGTCTTTTTTAATTACTGTCCAATGATACAAGTATAACGGCAAACCAACTACCATAAAAGCTATTGATTCGGCAGCTTCCCTTTGACGATTGGATGATGCCTGGTTTTTATTAAATTCATCGAGCTCTTCTTTCGTCGGCTCTATAAATTCAGTCGCCGTCTTATCTCCGGCGACCTTAACCGGTCGGGCGGACGGATAAGAATAATATATGTCAGCTTTTGTAAAAATATATGTTTTTAATCCTAAGCTCACCAATCTTACGCCGCCGATAACAACCAAAATCAAACCGATTAAGGCGAGCGAATACAAATAAATTTTTCTGATTAACGGATATTTATTCATGTTCACTTTTAATTTTACCTCCTAACGTTCTCAATTCCTTTAAAGCGACCTTTGCCTCTTCCGGTTTTGGCGGTATGCCGTGCCAGAGATAATTATTTTCCATAAAACTTACCCCCTTGCCGGGAATGGTGTGCGCGATAATCACAGTCGGTTTTTCATAAATAGCCTTTGCTTCGTTCACGGCATCAACAAACTCCTCAATATTATGACCGTCGACTTCTAAAACATGCCAATTAAACGATTCGTATTTATCTTTCAACGGTTCTAACGGCATTACATCTTCCGTGTGGCCATCTATTTGGATATTGTTACGGTCTATAACTACGGTGATATTGCTCAATTTACGCTTTCCGGCAAACATTATCGCCTCCCAAGCATTGCCCGCGTCATGCTCGCCATCGGAAGTAAGACAATAAATTCTGTAATTCTTATTGTCCAGTTTAGCGGCAAGCGCCATACCGATTGACTGCGAAATGCCGGATCCCAACGGACCGGATGTCGTTTCCACCCCAGGCAACGCAACCCGATGAGGATGGCCCTGCAAACGAGTATTCAGTTTTCTCAAAGTTTTCAATTCTTCCATCGGGAAATAACCGGCGTGAGCCATCGCCGCGTAACGCACCGGACAAATGTGCCCATTGGAAAGGATTAAACGATCTCGATCGGGCCAATCCGGCCTCTTCGGATCGTGATTTAAAATATGAAAATAGAAGGCGGTAAAAATATCCGCCATACCTAATGGGCCGGCAGAATGGCCGGAGCCCGCCTCTGTAAGCATTGCAATAATATCCTGCCTGATTTGATTCGCTTTTTCTTCCAAACGCTTAACTTTTTTGTCGTGTAACGGTTCTAACATAAATTTTTAAATTCTCGTTAACTCTTCAAATGCCGCTTTCGGATTTTTGCTCTGGAATATGTAAGATGCCGAAACTATAATATCCGCTCCGGCTTCTTTTACCAATTTAACGATTTCCAGATTAATTCCCCCATCTACTTCTATTTTAGCATTTGGCGCCCTTCCTCTCAAAAACTCTATTTTACCTATAATTTG
>JBBTTV010000034.1:0-10267 GCA_038064115.1 Patescibacteria group bacterium | reverse complement strand
CCACGATGTTAATTTTTATATCTTTGTATTTAATCGCCGCGTTTTTTGAAAAAATAGTAATTCCCCGCTCCCTTTCAAGGTCGTTTGAATCCATAATCAGCTCTTTTGGGCCGTCCGCTTTGAGTTTAAAATTTTCCGACTGCTTCAAAAGAGCATCCACCAACGTGGTTTTCCCATGGTCTACGTGAGCAATAATAGCGATGTTGCGTAAATTCATAATTTGTAATTAAAATCCCGCCACGAGGCGAGGTAAGCCCTTTCAGGCATTCTGATATAATACCCTAACTAAAGCCAAAAAGCAAGAAATGCTTTCTATTTTAATAATTCCTGAAGTTTTTTAAGAATTATCATTAAAGAATCTTCGGAAGTATTAATAATATTGTGCTTTGTTCCGCTTGGAACATAAATTGCCGAGTTCACGGAAATATCATATTCCTTTCCGTCAAGCACTGATTTCCCCCGCCCGAATTCAATTCTAAGAAATTGGTCTACTTGATGCGCTTCTTCTCCAATGTCTTCTTTCGGCTGTAAGCTCATTACAACTAATTGACTATGTGGCGCCGTATAAAGAACTTTTCTAAAGTTTTCATTTTCTAAAGTTTCTTGTTCTATATTAGCCACATAACTCATTGTTTTATTATAATATTAAATTTGATTATTTTGATACGTAAATTAAAGAAAGATATTTGCCGGAAAACGGCATTTTCATATTTTTCAAAAAGGAATTACCTTCCAGGTCAACAGTAGGAATAACCAGCCAAAATGGCGGAATAGGAGGCTGGCTGGTATTGAATTGAAGAATCTCCACCGATTGTTCGGAATAATATCGGATTGTATTGGGGTGCTGCCAGTCAAAAACAAAAATTTTTTCATTAACGCCCGTTTTTAATAACTCGCCTATTGACTTCTCGTCATACGCGTAATCCGTAATAAAAAGTTTCGGCGTCCAAAAAATTTCCGCAATAGCTACTATCAAAGAAATTGCCAAAACTAAAATTAAAATCCATTTTATCATCCTGGGGCTTTGTAAAAAAATAACCGCGGCAAATAGTGCTACAAGGAACGGGTAAATGGGCGTAAAATACGTCAACAATTTTGTCTGCGTCAAAGCAAAAATCCCGAATAAAAAGAACGCGGACATTGCCGCCGCAAAAGGCGCGCGGTATTCTTCCCGCAAGCCGTTTTTAATTAAACGCGCCGTTATAAAAATCGCGGAAAAAATTAATAAAATCAGCAACGGTTGGGCATGAATCCACAAAACCCATAAAAAGTACGGCACGGTGATTCCGCTCCCTAAAATATTTTGCGCTGCCCGTTCCAAAATATGATAACCCAAATAATTTTGCCAAAAAATTGAACCGAATTTAATGGCCATATAAATATGCCACGGCGCGGTAATTAAAGCCGCGATTGCGGCGCCTATCCAAAAATATCCATCCTTTAGCCAATTCCATTTTTTGTACACGGCAGACCAAATTATAAGAATCGGCAAAGCAAAAATACCAATAACGCTTTTCAACATAATACCTAATCCAACACATGGAAAAACGCCTAATAAAAACTTTTTGTTTTTCCACCCTTTAATCAAAAAATACGCGGCGGCTATGAGCGTGGCGGCAACCGGAACATCCATTCTAAAATTTCGAGCCGCCATCGTAAACGGCGGCATAAGGACCAGAAGAACTCCGGCGATTAACGCGGTGTTTTCATTTTTAGTAATTTCCAAAACAAGCAAATAAAGTAAAACTGCCGTTAATAATCCGAACAAAGCCGACGGAAAACGCAGGGCAAATTCATTAAAACCGAAAGCTTTGACGCTTACGGCTGCTAACCAAAATAACAGCGGTGGCTTTTCAAACCAATTTTCTCCAAGATACCGGAAAGAAAAAAAATCTCCTTGTTTAAAATTATTTTGAAGAACGCTCGCGTATGTCGCCTCGTCATAATCTTCAAGCGGCCGATGTCCCAATCCGGCAAAGTTAAAAATCGCGGCAATTATCACGGTTAATGTTAAAAATAAAAGTTTTTTATTGCGAAACATTAATTTAGTTTAACATACCTTCCGCTGTGACACTTGAAGCAAAACAAAGCTTGTGAAAATAAATTTTTCTGTTATATTAATACTAGTTTTTGATGCTCTTTAGGGAGAAGTTGTGAAAAAACCAAAAATGGAATTTATGAAAGAAGCGGTGCGGCTTTCTTTTGAAGGCATGCGCGCTGGTAAGGGCGGGCCATTCGGCGCCGTTATCGTAAAAGACGGCAAAATTATTGGAACTGGATTTAATCAAGTTACTTCCGCAAACGATCCCACAGCTCACGCTGAAATTGTCGCCATCAGAGATGCTTGTCGGAATTTGAAAACTTTTGATCTGATGAAATGCGAAATTTATACCAGTTGCGAACCTTGTCCGATGTGCCTTGGAGCGATTTATTGGGCTCGTTTAAATAAAATCTATTATGCCAATACTAGAAAAAACGCCGCCGCGATTGATTTCAGCGACAATATGATATATGAAGAACTCGCCAAGCCGATTATAAAAAGACGCTTGCCGATGAGCGGGCTTGATACGCCAAAAGCGATTAAAGCGTTTCAGGAATGGGCTAAAAAAACCGATAAGACGGCTTACTAAATTCGCTCATTCTGTTTTTCGCTACTACTTGACAAAACGTAACAAAATATGTTATACTATAGCTATAAGTTCTTTGAATTTTTTTGAAAAAGGAGGATTTATGGTGACGCCTCAACTCAGCCCTGAAGCGCAAAGATTGTGCCAAAAATTCCACCTTCTGATGAATGAAGCGTGGAATTGCAAAAATCAGCAAGCAAGTGACGCGCTGATCGGTCGGGCATTCGAAATTCTGAATGAAATCGAAAGCCTAGGGTATCCTGCGGAGCTGTCGGGGTTCCACTTCAATGAGCGGTCCATCGACACCGAATTGACGATTACCGTCCCGCAACTGGACACCGACGAGGATAGGAAAAACTACGACAAATGGTTCGCCAAAACCAATGGCATCGCCATTGATGGCTGAACCAGCAACAAAACAAGCGGCCTAGCTATTAGGCCGCTTTTTCATTTTTAATAAAATATTTTCTGATAATTATTCCGATAATGCCCCCTAATAACGCGGCAATTAAATTAACAACTGCCAAAATAATTAAAAATACCGGCGCCAACGCGATAATTCCTAATCCTGTTTTAGCCATTTCTGAAGAACGAATAACCAAAGCCCAAACGCCAAAACTAATGGGCAAACTTAAAATAATCGGCAAAAATAACCACCAAAATTTTTTAAATTTCCAGCCAATAGTCAGGGCGATAAAAAAAACTAAGCGCGGCCGCTGACCAAATTAAGGAATTCATTTGATATAAAATTTATTTTATTTAATCTATTTCCTTGCCGTTCATCAATATCGTCATCTCTTTTTTATTCAACTCTTGGAAGAATTGTCCGTGAGGAACAATCGCTTCAGGAGCAAAACTGCCGTATTGATTTATATCTCCTTTCAAAATCATTTGCCCGATAATTGAGGCTGGAAATCCAGTATCTATATTGCACCCCGCTTCTTTCCAACTATGAAGCGTTGGAACAATGCACTCCATAAGAACTTCTTTGTCTATTCCGTCTTTTTGTCCGTTAATGCGCACCCATAAATTTTCTTTTTCGGTGTATTCTTGCGGCGGATTATGGATTTCTTGCAAAATCTTAGTGAGTTTAATAAGCGGAACCTCTCCAACGCCATCTACATATACCGTACCTTTTTCAAAAAAACCGGTATTTAAATATGAAAGAATAGTATTAAAAGAATGTTCAGGGAATCCAGCGAAAAAACTAACATTTTTTACACCTAAATTTTTATAATACGAAAAGAATGTCTCGGTTTCCGGATGTCTTACGAAAAAAACTTTTTGCGCTCCTATTTCCCTAAATTTTTTATCCGCAACTGTTGCGAGAGGATTTTTTTCAAGCCAAATTCTATTTTCAACTACAGGCGCCGGTTCGGTAAACTCCTCAATAATGCTTTCCATGGAAAATGGAACTACGAATATTTTAATATTAGAATTCCACGCAAAACCCGCTTCTATCGCGTTAATAGAATCAAAACGCTCTGTCGCGTAATTTAACATTACGTTGTTTATTCCGGGGGTTGAGCCACAGCCGGTTATAGCAATAAGATTTTTCTTTTTAAAATCGCTGTTCAACGCCAACTGTTTTCTGGTTATTGGCACGTCGGATCCTAAATCTATCACATGAACACCTCCCTCAAAAGCGGCTTGATAAACATTTAAATTCCAATCCCCTTCAGCGCAATTAATAATCACTGACGGACGAATTTTTTGGATTAATTTTATTATTTCTTCCTTTAAGTTTAAATCTAAAGATTGAGCGCCAACCACTTTATATTTTGCTCTTACTTTTTCTAAATTTGCTTGGTTTTTACTAGAAATAAAAACTTTATGTCCCTTTTCAATTAAATCGCGGACAACAATATTTCCTTGCATGCCAGTTGCTCCTAAAACTAAAAAATCGATTTTTGTATTAGGCATAATTTGTATTATAACAGGTCTTTAAAACATTTTTATAATTTTCTGGCAAATAATTTGAAAGCGCCGTAAATAATTCCCGAAAGGATTAGCGCCGCCGTAAATCCTCCTAATATTTTATTATTCGTTCCAAAACTCAGAATAGAGATTGCGGACGCTAAAAGATTCGCTTGCTGTGAGCTAGCCGAATCAGCTTGCTGTGAGCTAGCCGAATCAGCTTGTTGAGAAATATTCTGGTTAGTTTCTCCGGCTAAACTGGAAGTTGCAGGAATTTCTTCGGCAACGCTTGCGATAGTTTGAGTAACTGGCGCCTGTTGATTGATGATTTCCGATGTTTCTGAAATTATCGGAACGTTGATTTCGCCGCCACTAGCAAAATTGCCTGCTAAATTTTGATAAATAGTTTCAGAATTTTGATTATTATTTTGTTCGCTTGGCGCTGGCTCCGTAAAATAACTGCCGCCGCCACTGGCCACTCCGCCAGCTTCTGGATTCGGTTCCGGTGCGGCAATAGGTTCCGGAGCCGGCGGCTCGTCAGTTGTTAAAGTCCCTTCATCTCCTACGGAAGCAGGTGAACCTACCGAAACTACTCTATAGAAGTATTGCGTACCGGCGGCTAACCCAGGAATAACAACCGAATGCGAAATTACCGGAGAATCAACATCCGTTTCCGCGCTGGAAAACGCGTAACCGTAATTCGGAGCGTCACCCAAAATTGAATGCGATACGATGTCATAAATTACTCGACTGGTCGCCGGATGGTCTGTCTCCCAAACAACCGTGTAAGAATTTTCCGTAACACTTGTTTTCGTTTCGTTTGTTATTTGCGCGACTGGCGCGTAAGCAACCGGACCAAAAATTACCGGCGCTTCCGTATTACCGGCATTATCAGTGGAACGCAATTCAAAACAATATGTGCCGTTAGCGGTTGGCAACCAATTATGACTCCACGTCGCAATCAACGGGTCAACGCTAGTCAAACTAAGAGAGATTATTTCCGTACTTATCGGCGATGAAATATTGCGGCATTCAATCGCCGTAAATACATCAAAAAAACTTGTTTTATCGGGATAATTAATCACTGATTCCGAACCACCAATAATGTGAATTAGCAACTCCGCGCTGGCAACTCCGGTTAAATCATCCGTTGTCGTGCCGACAATATTTAATAACTGGCCTGTTTTGTTAAGCGCTGCGTGATTAAGCAGATTATTAAGCGCGCTTTGCGCCGGCGCGGTGTCGTGACGATTGCCAAAATCTTTTCCGATTTGGTCCTCTCCGGAAATAAGTATTACGATATAAGCTTCGCCGCCAGCCGGCATTGTTTGCACCCAACCGGTTTGCGAAGTTTCACGAATAATATAAGTACCCGGCATTAAATCAGCAAAAGAATAGTTGCCGTCTCCATCCGTAGAAAAAACCGCTATTTCATTTTCCGAAGAATCATAAAGTTTTATTTCCCAGCCAGAAAGAGCCAGCTCGCCTTCGTCCCGAACTCCGTTGCCGTTCGTGTCTTCAAATTTCAAGCCGGAAATTGCTTGCCGATGATAATTTCCAAAATTTATATTGCTATTATTCTGATTCGGGCCGTCCGATGTTACCGTTACCGTTTGACAATCGCTATCTTCGTTCGGATAAGAACGAACCCATCCGGACTCTACCAGCTCGCAAACGCTATAATCACCCGGCATTAAATTTGTAAACGAATACATTCCATTTTCATCTGTCCACGCTGACATCTCTTCTTCATCTTCCGAAAATTCCTCATCAAAATTGTCGTCAAGGAAAATTACCACATCTTGAACGCCTAATTCGCTATTATCGCGAATGCCGTCCGCATTAACATCGTGCCATTTCATTCCGCTAATAGAACCAAGCTGTGTATTGTTAAAAGTGCAGTCTATGGCATCACCGGGCGCGATTGTGAAACTTTCAGGATCCATTATTGTCCCAAAAGTATCAACACAGTTTGGCGAATCAGACGGCGCCCATCCATCTACGGGTAATTCCGACAAAACATAATCTCCAGGTATTAAATTATTAAATGTATAATTGCCGCTGCCGATAATCGCGTCACTTGTAAAACTTCCTTCAGAATTATCCAGCTGGAACGTAAAACTGCCCGCATTTGACGGGTCGGCGACTTTTAACACTCTGACGCTTGCCGCTAATTGACGATTAACAAGAGTAATTGTCGCTTGGCCGTTAGAACCCGCCGTCACCGGACCATCGTTAGAATCCGGCTCGTAGCCCGCTTCCAAATCTTCAGAAGCGCTATAAGTTCCGGGATTCACGTTAAATTCCGCGGATTGGCTTTCTTGCGCGGATTTTGTTTCACCGTTAATTGTCACTGAAAATGGCTGGTCATCATCAATTTCCCCGCCGTCAAATCTGACTACATTTTTTGTAACGGTGATAACTGCTTTCTTTTGTTTATTAACTAAAAATATTTCTATCGTTTCTCCTGGCAAAAGCGTTATTTGAGCGCCGTCCGTTAGAGCATCACTGTCCGGCGTAATGGAAACGAAATCATAATCGGCATCGGCAAGCGCGGTGATTGTATATGAACCAAAAGGTAAATTATTAAATGTTACATCCGTATCTTCATTTACCGTTGCATCATTAGCCCCGTTCAGTTGTGCTGTAAACAAATGATTATCAATAATTTCATTGTCGTCTGGATCAAGAACATTTTCGTGCACAACAATAGAGCCCTTCATTGGCGTGCCGGTTAATAAAACATCGTCAATGCCCACCTCTTTACCACTGGAAAGCGTGGAACGAAATCTGAATTGGAAACCGGCGGCATTATCAGCGTTAGGGGTTGCCACGCCTGTCGGTAAATTAAAAATATTTTGCGTCCATGTCGTGGTCCCGACATTGGTTAAATCAAATAATTGATTCCAGTTTAAACCGCCGTCATTGCTCCACTCGGTAACAACATGATTTAAACTGCTCAACGCGTCATCTACCTTATACCAGTAACTTAAAACAATATTCTCATAACCGACGGTGGAAGTGGCTTTAGCCAAAAAATCATTGGTCGCCGAGCCTTTTGTAATCGCCCGATACGAACCGGAATGCGCGGTATTTTGGCTATAGTTTCTCTTCGTGTCCCATTTCGTCGGCGTGGAAGTGGAAGTCCAAGTTACTGGCGTATTAAAACTGTCGGATTCAAATCCGTCAGAAAAAGAAAAAGATAAAGTTGTGGCTGAAACTGGAGTTATTGAAAGCCCCGAAAATATCACAATCGCCATCAAAAAACCGATAACATGCTTCTTTGACATACGCTGGAATTATAATATAAAAAAATTGTTTTACAAATTATTTTTGTTTTGTTTTTCTAAAAAAACTTCTGTTGCGCGCGCCACATCTTCCGGATTATTCGCGCGCGTTAATTCCATACGCAATTCTTTTATTCCTTTAAACCCTGCCGCGTATTTCGCGAGATGTTTTCGCACATGCACGAATGGTTTCCATGGCATTAATTCTTTAAATAAACACGCGTGTTCGCGCATTACCGCAAGTCGTTCAGCGAGCGTTACATCATTTCGCCCAGAAAAGAAAAAAGGATTTCCGATCGCGGCTCGTCCCACCATAAATCCGCGCGCGCCATTAGCGCGCGAAACGCGATATCCTTCATCAAGCGATAAAATATCTCCGTTTCCGATCACGCGTATGCCAGTCCCTTCCGCTAATTTCGCCGCATATCCGATGCGCTCCCACCGCGCCGGAACAAGAGAAAGTTCTTTAGCGGTTCGGCCGTGTACAATAATTGCCGCCGGTTGCGCGTCAATTAATCTAAGAATCCATTCGTCCAATACATCGCTCCGCGTGCCAATCCGTGTTTTAACCGAAACAGGAATTGATCCCGCCGCGCGTTTCATCTCTTGAATAATACGAATCGCGCGCGAAGGATCGTCAATTAACGCGGCGCCGGCGCCCTGCTTCATCACCGCTTTGTCAGGACAACCCATATTTATTTCCACACCATCAAAACCAAGAGTAACTATGTATTCCGTCGCGCGCGCGCATATTTCCGGATTGCTTCCGAAAATCTGCGCCACAATCGGATGCTCGGAATTATGAAACCGCAAATCACGAAGCAAAACATCTCTGCCTTGAGACATAAGTCCATCAGCAGAAACAAACTCCGTATAAATAACGTCCGGCTTGCCGTATTTAGCTACCAAACGCCGAAATACCATGTCGGTTATTTCCGCCATAGGAGCTAAAACAGAACATATTTCAGGGACAACGTCCCAGAATCCGGCATACTTCATTACACTCTGTCTATCAAAAATATAGGCCTTCTACAACTTTAAAATGTTAACTGTTACTTCCCGCCACGAAACCGGTCGTCCAACAAAGCTGAAGACTATAGCCGCCGGAAGGGCGGTCAATGTTTAAAACATCGCCGATAATATACAGATTAGGTACAAGGCGCGACTGCATTGTTTTAAAATTCACTTCTTCAAGCGCAACGCCGCCAGAAGACACAACCGCTTTAGCCGCACCGAGCAATCCTTTAACATTTAACGGAATAGCTTTAATCAGCGCGACTAATTTTATTCTGTCTTCGTGCCGCAAGCTATGATTAGCCGTCTCGCCATTTACATTGGCGAGTTTGATTATCGCGAAAACTAGCGTTGAAGGGATAAGTTTACTAAGCGTGTTTTTTAACTTTTTATTGCTCTCGGCAACGAGAAGTGTTTGAAGTTTTTGCCTGAGCGCGCCGTGATTAAGTTTCGGAAATAAATCAAGCATAATAATCACTTCGCCATATTTTATCAATTCGCCAATCTCCCCGCTCATATTTAAAACTGTCGGCCCGCTAATGCCAATATGCGTAAAAAGCAGTTTACCTTTTTGAATTTCTTGTTTTTGCCCGTTTTGAAATGTAGTAAGTTTGATATCTTCAAGCGTTACTCCGGCTATTTTTTTTACCCAAGCATCTTTCAACGCGATTGGTACTAACGCAAAATTATTATTAATAATCGTGTGGCCGATTTTTTTAAGCCACATAAATCCCTCACCAGTTGAGCCAGTTTCCGGACGCGAAGTGCCACCAGTGGCAACAATACACGATTTTGCGGTTATTTCCCCACCCGCATCGCTATGCGAAGTATTGCGGGCAGGTTTTTTAACCTTTGTTTTAATAACAATGCGCTTTGTATCCGGATCAACCGAGAGACCGGCGACTTCAATGCTTGTCTGCATCTTCACGCCCCCTTCTTTCATATAACGAACTAACACATCCCAAACCGACTGCGCTTTATTTGAAACAGGAAAAACCCTTCCTTCTGATTCTTCTTTAGTCGCCATTCCGCGTTGATTAAAAAAATTGAGCGTATCCTGAACGCCAAACTGAGAAAAAGCGGAAAAAAGAAATTTATCATTGCCTTTATATTTTGCGAGCATCGTACGAATCTCGGTTTTATTATTAGTAAGATTGCACCGTCCACCGCCGGTAATGAGAAGCTTTTTGCCAAGCGTTGGATTTTTTTCCAACAACAAAACCGAACGGCCAAACTCTGCCGCCCTACCCGCCGCCATCATTCCAGCCGGTCCACCGCCAATAACGACGACATCCCATAAATTATCTGACTTTATGTTTGCCTTCATTGCTATTTTTTAAGCACCGCGAGGTCTAGAATCTCGTAAATTCGAATCTTATTTACAAATTCATTGGCATGACTGACGAGTATAAACAATCCATC
>JBBTTV010000033.1:0-2890 GCA_038064115.1 Patescibacteria group bacterium | reverse complement strand
TCACAAAAATAGAGTAAAATAGTGGTGTTCTTTGACAAGTTTTTAAAGGAAAAAAGGAAATGCTATATCTCACTTTCTTGTTACTGGGAGTCAGCGATCTTCCAACCGAAAAGATTGTAGCCGAACTTCCACGATATTGTTTAGACAGGACCTTAAATAACGAATGGATACTTATTCGGCTTGAGCCACGACCAATGAATGTTAACCGCCAATATTTTGTTCGTCTTGTTGATAGCTTTGGAAACCCCACTGATACTGCTTTCCAATTAGATGAAGACAGATTTTATGTTTTAGCTCAAAAAATAGTTCGTTTTGGCGTTGCGGACAGAAGCGAACTGGATGAGCCTTGTTTAAATGAAAAATATGAAAGCTTTATCCGTCTTTTACTGAAACATAAAATTATCACGGAAGCGGAATTGAAAATTGTTGCCAGTTATTATTGTGAAATGCATTGGATTGAAAGCGCTTACCACCTGGACAACGTTATCCCTGGAATTATCAACTTTAAGAAATGGAAATATCTCGCCACTCAATTTGAAGATTATTTGCCGTTCAATCGTTATTATTATTTCACTACTCTCGCGAACATTAAAAGCGCGTGTTCCGTTAAAGATTTGAATAACGCCATGGATTGGCTAAATAAAAAACTAGAAGACGATGAACCGTCGCCATATTCTTATACTTTTTTAAATTATGTAAAAGCTTACGCAGAATTAGAAAAAAGAGGCGTCCATATGAATGAATCTGTTCGTATTATTTTGCTGGAAAATTATTTTGTTTATGATTGCGGATTTTCTACCGACATTTCCGCGATGCTAAAAAATTTTCAAAAGATATATTCTTCTATCGGACTTCCTCAACCAAGTAAAAAAGATATCAATAACACTCTGAATAAATATCTCAAAACTCTCGTTGACCAAAATAAAGAATCAAATCCTTTGTGGGTAAAAACATTTCGTGATTTAAAGCTGGAATTAACCGAGAAATTAGCCGTTTATTATCGCAATATCCTATTGGATGAAGTTGGGGATTTTTTTGAAGACATTGATTATCTGACGAAAATTATCGGGAAAGAGGTACATCCAAAATTGTGGATAAGTTGTGCGTATCTTAATTTGCGGGAATATCAAGATAAGGAATATCGCAAGGAAAATCAGGATTCTACCGACTATTTTCATATAATGGTGGAAGGTTTCCGCAGGGCGGGAAAAAATGAAATAAACAGCAAGATTGGCAATGCCTTGCTTAACGCAATTACTGACCCGTCCGTCAAAATAAGCGATATCATTGCCGTTTATGAATTACTTGGCAAAAATCCCAAAATAGATTTTTACATCGCGAAATTTGATGAGCGCGCCAAGCTTTATGAAGAACAAAATTGCGGAATTTATTATGACGACCTGCGGTTTATGTGGCGCAAAAACGAATACGGCCAAAAAATTATTCCTTTCCGCGACGCGATTGAACTCGCCGCCTATCTTAAAGACAAGGAACGAACAAGAAATCTTTCTTTTAAAATTTCCCGCCGCGCCGATTGGCAGTTTTCACAAACAAACAAATTAACAAGTTGCGCGGAATTGGAAGAAATTCTAAATCTATACGAATCTCTGAAATTTACTGATGGCGCTTATTCGTTGGCGCTACATCTTTACGAATCAGGATTTATTGAACAATCACGCCGGGCATTTCAAATCGCCGGCGTTGAAAAAGAAACTGAAAAATTATTTCCTTTTTCAAAACCCGATTAAAACTCGGGTTTTTTGAACCATTGACAAAATTAAATTAGTTTGCTATAATGACCGCAGTTCTTAGACATCAAAAATTCTTCTTATTTTTTTGTTATCCATTGCGGATAGCAATAGGAAGAGTTATCAATGTTTTGGTTGGAGGTGTTTATGGCCAGCAAGAAGGGTGGCAAAGAGAAGGCCGTCGAGACGACGAGCCCAACAATGCAGGCGCAGGCGCCCGTGGCGGTGAAATCGGACGAAAGGCCCGATGTTCCCCGAAAGGCGAGCGAAACGTCGCTGGATCAGTATCCGGTGACACCCGCCGGCCATTACCTGCTCAAGAGCAGGGGAATGGCGTTCGACAAGTTCCTGCGCGCTCGGCTCATCGCCGATGCGAAAAGCGGGGGCATGCAGCTCACCGAGGAGAAAACGGCCCAGGCGATCGAGAATCGCATCCAAGCGATCAAACACCAGCAGGAAGCAAGGCTGGAGCTGTCAAACCCCCATCGGGACGAAACGGCCCCCAGCGTGATGATTGCCTGTGGCGGACCGGAGTGCAAGGAAACGTTCCAGCCTAACGAGTGGAACGTGGTGCGTGACGGCGAAGTCGTCAAATACAACGACGGCGGCGTCGTAACGCAGGGTTCCTACATTGTCACGCCCGATGGCGAGAGTATCCCGCTCTGTAAGAAATGCCTGGGGCATTTCAAGGATGTGGGTCGCACCAGTGGCATGGACACGCGCTCCTACACGTACGCGCGCGCCCAGCGCATCTCCGTCGCGATCGAGCGATCCCAGCAAAGGGAAGCGGCGTTCAAAAACATGGGGCGCGAACGGCCACCGAGGGATGTCAATTCCCCTAACTTCATGCGCCACTTGAACCGTGAAGGCCGACGCTAACCCACCCAAAACACCAATCCCGCAAGGAGCATGGAACTGTAAATTCCATAGCTCCTTGCGGGAACCCATTTCAATAAAGAATTTATCCGCCGAAGTTTTCAAAAAATCAGAAAATTTTTGCGGATAAGTTCTTTAACAAATTTCGTTTTTGGTTTTTTTGTGAAGGAGGTTCTATGTTAGTGCCCAGAGAAAGCCATTTGACCCGCACCGCTGAAGGAATGCTTGAACACTTTGAGGAACAACGCCGACATATCGGCCGGGCG
>JBBTTV010000032.1:0-7106 GCA_038064115.1 Patescibacteria group bacterium | reverse complement strand
GCGAGCCAATCCGCCTCTCTCTCGGCGCATTTCCATTCGGTTTAAATAGATAACGAATGAACCAAGCAAATGCGCCTCCGAGATGTTCCTTAAGGCAATCTGCCTTCGGCCAAAATCAGAGTCAGTTGAACGATGGAGAAGAAATTTTTACCGCAGGAGCAAAAATATTCTTGTTCCGAAAAATATGCGTTCGGGAATACATAAGCTGGATTTTTATTTAATTTCATGTTACTCTCTTATCGGTTCATTCAAAGGGAGGTAATAAGTGAGAGCATTTTTCATCGTGTTTCCGATTTTGGCGTTGATTGGTTTGGTGATTTTTCACAGCGGTTGGGCAATACATTTTCCCTTTCATGACGCCGGCGTTTGGATGCATCCGTTGGCCGGTATTCTTCTCGCGCTGTTTTTCTCTTTAGGTTTGAGATTTACTTTTTTCGGTTCGGCGGGGTGGATAATTTTAGCCGCCGTCGGTTGGGAGATATTCGAGTTCGTTTATTATATCGGCCGCTTAGATCAAGCAACTATTAAAGAAGCATTAAAAGACGTTGCTGAGACGGTTATTCCTGGAATAACTATTCTCTTTGTTTCCACGATTAGTAAGGGGAATAGAGATGATCACGATTAAAGCCAAGAATGACCACGGCAAATTTCTGACAAGAAAAGACAATCGGCACAGAGCATGGCCCGCGGGAACAAACACTAAAGGATTCAAACAGATTTTTAACAGAAAACTGCGCAAAAATAGGCTTAAGTTACATTCAATCAAAAACGGCTGCGAATACAAGAAATACAATTGCAGTTACAATATTAATGATTTTAAATAAAACCCTTATAAGGTCCGGCATTCGCCAGGACCTTTTTTTGTGCTAAAATTTATATATTATATAGGATACCCATGTACTTAAAACGTCTTGAATTAGTCGGTTTTAAATCTTTTGCTTCTAAAACAGTTTTAGACTTTCCATCGGGAGTTACCGCGATCGTAGGCCCTAATGGCAGCGGTAAAAGCAATGTGATTGACGCTATTCGCTGGCTTTTGGGCGAGCGGGAAGCGAAAAATATCCGCGGCGCCAAAGCGGAGGATTTGATTTTTGCCGGAACGCCGCAGAAAGCCCGTCTGGGAATGGCTCAAGCGACTATTGTTTTTGATAATTCCGCTAGATTTTTTCCGGTGGATTACGCGGAAGTTGCCATCAGACGGCGAGTTGATCGCGATGGAATTTCGGAATATTTTTTGAACGAAGCGCCGGTTCGTTTGAAAGACATTATTGATTTTTTTGCAAAATCACGTCTCGGCACGAAAGGTTTTACCATAATCAACCAGGGAAGCAGTGACCTTTTCGTACGGGCTTTGCCGAAAGAACGGCGCGCGATGCTGGAGGAAATTCTTGGTTTGCGGCAATTTCAATTAAAAAAACACGAAGCCGAGCGGAAACTGGAAACGACCAGATTTAATCTGGAAAAAGTCCGGGCGATGATTGAAGAAATAATTCCTCATTTGCGCCTTTTACGCCGCCAGACTGGCAGATGGGAAAAACAAGACGAATTGAAAAAAGAATTAGCGGAATTGGAAAACAAGTATTTTAGCGCAAAATTGCGGGATATAGAAGAAGAATTCAAAGAGTTTGATCCGCGATTGAAAGAACTTGATAAGAAAATCAATGAAAAGTTTGATGAGCTGAAAAATCTTCAACAGGAACTGAAAAAAGTGGAAGACAGTCAGCCGAAGGGCGATAAAGATTTTGATGATTTTCGAAAACGGCAGAACGAATTGTTGAACCGAAAATCGGTAATCCAGCGGGAATTCGGGCGTTTGGATGCGCAAGCGGAACTTTTGTTGTCTAAAGCTAAAAGCGGGCTGAAAGAAAAAGAATTGTTGATGATGCTCGACGAAATAAAAAAAGCCATCAATGGAGCGTTGTCGGAAAACGATACGGATGCTATCAAAAAAACGCTTAAGGGATTATTAGATAAAATAGACGAACTTTTAAAAGGGGGAGCCAAAGATCTGGAATCGCTTAAGGCGGAAGCGGAGCAAGCTAAAAATAAGCTTGCGGATGAATTGGAGGCGATAGAAAATGAGCTGAAACAAGTAAGCAATTTGGAAGGAAAACTGACGGCGCAGTTGGGAGAGTTTAATGATATTTTTAAAAAAGCTTTTGGAGCGGTGGAAGCGAAGCGGGGGGAAATTTTCGATTTGAATAACCAAAAAAATAAAACGCAATTTGAGCGTGAGCGCATTAATATGAAATTGCAGGAATTGGAAAATCAAGCCGCTCAAGCCGGCAGAAAATTAAACGAATTTAAATCCATCGTTTTGGCGGAAGAAATCAGTTTTCCGGAAATTGAACGGAGAATTTTCCGTTTACGCGCGGAAATCGCCGGCATAGGAGAAATAGACGAATCTTTGATAAAAGAAGCGCAGGAAACGGAAGCAAGGCATAATTTTTTAACCAGCCAATCGCAGGATTTGGATAAGGCGTTAGTGGATTTGGACGCGCTTATTAAAGAATTAGATGATAAAATTCACACGGAATTTACCGAATCGCTTAAAACAATCAACGAAGAATTTAATAATTATTTCCGGCTGATGTTTGACGGCGGACGGGCGCACATGATATTACAAAAACCGGAAATTCCAGAAGAACACTTAGAAGGCGATGAATCGGTAAGGGTTGAGGGAGAAGATGTGGACGTTGAACATAAAATTGACCACGGAGGAATAGACATTGAATTAAATATTCCTCGCAAGAGGATAAGCGGCTTGGATATGCTTTCCGGCGGCGAAAAAAGCTTGGTATCAATCGCGGCGCTTTTTGCTTTGATTTCCGTAAGTCCCCCGCCATTTTTAGTTTTGGACGAAGTGGATGCCGCGCTGGATGAACGCAATACAAAAAGATTCGCGGATTTAATTAAAAATTTTTCCAACAAAACCCAATTTTTGCTGGTTACCCATAACCGCGCCACCATGGAAGCGGCGAATATATTATATGGCGTAACAATGGGCGAAGACGGAACTTCCAGAGTGCTCTCCATCAAATTAGAATAGGAAAATTTGCGGGAGTTGACCAAGACCAGTATTTTTTGTTATTATCTTATTCATATGTTAATGCTCAAATTAAAACGGGTAGGGAAAAAGCACCAGGCGAGTTTTCGTTTAGTTGTTGATGAAAAAAGGTCCAAGCTTCTTGGTAAGAACATTGAAGACCTTGGCTGGTATAATCCAAACACTAAAAAACAAGAATTGAAGAAAGATCGTATTTTGCATTGGATAAAAAACGGCGCTCAGCCGTCAGACACAGTTCATAATCTTCTTATAAACGCGGGTATTATTGAGGGGAAAAAAATCGCTGTTCATAAACAACCAAAGAAGACGGCGGAAACGAAGAGCGAAGCCGCTCCGGCGGCAGCAAAGCCGGCGGAAGCAGCCCCAGCAGCTTAAAACGTAAAAAGTGCTGGATATTGACATTCGGCAAGTTATTTGCTATAATGAGTCAAACTGAAAAGGTCGCAAGATTAGATAAAGTAAGTTAAGAAATGGCTAAACAAGCAGATCAAGAGTTTCTTGAATATCTTGTAAAGTCTATTGTAGATCATCCGGATGATGTGAAGGTTGATCGTAAAGTAGATGAAATGGGCGTACTGCTTTCATTAACAGTAAACCAGCAAGATATGGGACAGGTAGTCGGCCGTGAAGGCGCTACCGCCAAAGCCATCCGCTCTCTTTTGAGAATCGTTGGCATTAAGAATAATGCTCGCGTCAATCTCAAGATTGAAGAGCCGGAAGGTTCCACTCGAGCTCCACGAGCTCCGAGAGAATAAAGAAATTGAATCAAGGCGCTTCAACTATGTTGGGGCGTTTTGATTTCAGGAGTATTATTAAAATAAGCGCAAAAAATGAAATTTAATATTATTACCATATTTCCGCGCGTATTTGATTCGTATTTCAATGAATCAATTTTAAAACGCGCCCAGAAAAAAGGGCTTATTAAAATTGCTGTACACAATTTGCGGGATTTCACGGAAGATAAGCATAAAAAAGTTGATGACTCTCCTTATGGCGGAGGACCGGGAATGGTCATAAAAATCGAACCAGTATATCGGGCAGTTCAATTTTTAAAGTCAAAAGTCAAAAGTCAAAAGTCAAAAGTACGAACGATTTTATTTTCTACTCGCGGTAAAAAACTAGATTCTAAAATAATCCGACGATTAGCTAAATATGACCAGCTTATTATGATATGCGGCCGTTATGAAGGAGTTGACGAAAGGGTGGCGGAGCATATCGCGGATGAAGAAATTTCCATAGGGGATTATGTGCTTGCCGGTGGCGAATTGCCGGCGATGATTTTAGTTGAAACGGTTTCGCGGCAAATACCGGGCGTGCTTGGCAAATACGAATCTTTAGAAGAGGTGAAAGGAAGCTACCCAGTTTACACTAAGCCGGAAATGTTCAAATCAATTAAGGGAAAAAAGTGGAGAGTGCCGAAAGTACTGCTTTCGGGCAACCATAAAAAAATAGCCGCCTGGCGAATTTCTCGCCGGCGAGCCTCGCCTTAATTACAAAAAATTAGGCGGGAAGAGTGGAGAAAAAGATACGGACAGAAAAAGCCTTGACCCCGCACCGAGCCGAGCACTCCCGTTTTCTACAACGCCCCGAGGTAACATAAATATTTTCTAATGTATTATGACCTTGCGAGCTCAAACATCGTATCAAAGAAAACGGTTAGGCGTTGCAGTGCTCGATCTGGTGACGGGGTTGACTTATCTGAAATAGAGGAATATGCTAATAACTAATTCAACAGTCCGCAGACAGTGGGTATTCTAAAAGGAGTAAAACCCGCCGAGGATATACAAAATTTTTTGTATTTTCTCTGTTATAACTGCGGCAAAAGTCGCAGATTTTTTATAAAAAATAAAAATATGTTAACTAAAGCAGAAAAAAAAGAGCAAATAGAATTAGGCGCGGATTTAACCAAAAAGAGCAAAGCTCTCGTGTTCGCGGATTTTACCGGAATCAGTATTGAGGAAATTAAAAAACTTAAAAGTGAACTTAGGAAAGCCGGCGCTCAATTCAAGGTTATTAAAAAAAGATTATTAAAATTAGCTTTGAAAAACGCGGGCGTGGATTTTGACCCGACGCAATTTGAAGCGCAGGTTGGCACCGTATTTGCCACCGGCGAATTATCGTCAGTAGCCGCGCAAGTTTACAAGTTTTCTAAAGATTTGGAAAAAGCCAAAAAGAACTTTGTTATTTTAGGCGCTTACGATGGCGTTGAAAAAGCAGCGTTAGATAAAAACCAATTCTTAGTTATCGCGAAATTACCATCCAGAGAAATTTTGCTAGCTCAATTGGTTGGAGTAATGTCCGGACCGATCAGGGCGTTTATGTATATTGCTGACCAATTAAGCAAAAAATCAGTCGCTGCCGAACCCGCCTCATCGGCAGGTGAACCCGCTTCATCGGCGAGGGAACCCGTCTCATCAGCAGATAAAGTTGCGGCGGATAATGTAAAAACGGTCGAAAATAATCAACAAACGCAATAAAATAAAAAAACAATATGGATAAATTACAAGATATTATTTCAAAAGTTGAAGAATTAAAAGTTACGGAACTCGCGGATTTGGTTAAAAAAATGGAAGAAAAATTCGGCGTGTCGGCGGCAATGCCGGTTGCGGCCGGCGGCGGCGTGGCAAGCGAAGCCGAAGAAAAAACTTCTTTTAACGTGTTATTGAAAGAAACTGGAGCGCAAAAAATTAATGTCATTAAAGCATTGCGCGAAGCTACCGGACTTGGATTAAAAGAAGCGAAGGATTTGGCCGACGGCGCTCCGAAAGTCGTCAAAGAAGGCCTCAAGAAAGAAGACGCGGAAGAACTTAAAAAGAAATTAGAAGCGGCAGGAGCGAAAGCAGAACTTCAATAAGAGCAGATTAAATATAAAAAACAGCGCTTGAAATAGGCGCTGTTTTTGTTATTGTAGGAGAATCGGGAACGGGCTCATAGCTCAGTGGTAGAGCGTTCCGTTCACATCGGAAAGGTTACAGGTTCGATCCCTGTTGAGCCCACTAAATATATATTACTTCTTTGGTTTTTTTTCGGAGATAGTTTTCGGCAAATAGCGCCTTAACTGCTCTTTTTGTTTTTTGGAAAAACATTGATATAAAATTCTTTCCGCCTGAAGAACTCTTATCTCTTCAATAATCGGATGAATATTTTTTCCGATTTTTGCCAGCAAACAATGCGCCAATTCGTGCAAAAAAACTTTCAATAATGCTTCTTTATTTAAACCATTGTCCAAATAAATGAGAAATTTGTTTTTATTTTCAATTTCAGTATAGCCATATAAAGATTCTTCCGTATCGGGCTCGCAAAGCTCATCAACTAAGTTAATTTCTTGAATATTATTTTTTATAATATACAAGAATTCTTTAAAAACATAATCCGCGACAAATTCTCTCAATACCCAACTGGCGAAAAACTGGCCGTATTGACGCTTTTTTGCCATATTTTCCCTCCAGATTGATTTTTCAAAGCGCTGATTAAATGTTATCACAAGGTGTTGATAACTCAATATTTGCGTCAAAATAGAGAAGTGGTGTATTATGAAGGGGTAGTGGGGAATTGTGGATAACTATGGGGATAACTGCCAAATCTGGGGATAACTCTTAAATAAACACCAATATGTTCATCGGGGAATATAAGCACAATATAGATGAAAAGGGCCGGATAGCAGTGCCGGCAAAATTTAGAAAGCAGCTAAAGGGCGCGATAATCACTCGCGGACTGGATCGCTGCCTTTTTGTTTTTAATAAAATTGAATGGCAGGAATTGGCGAAAAAATTAATCGCTCTTCCTTTGGCTCAAGCAAATTCTCGCGCATTTGTCCGTTTAATGCTTGCCGGCGCGATGGAGGCTCCATTGGACGGACAGGGAAGAATTTTGGTTCCGGAATATTTGAAACAATACGCCGCGTTAAAAAAACAAGCCGTAGTTACCGGCCTTTATAATCGCATTGAAATTTGGGACGAAATTGAATGGCAGAAATATAAGTCCAAAACCGAAGCCTCCTCCGACGATATTGCCGAAAAATTGTCGGAGTTGGGGATAT
>JBBTTV010000031.1:1345-2230 GCA_038064115.1 Patescibacteria group bacterium | reverse complement strand
GTTCAAAAATTAAGAAATAAGAAATATCGATTGACTGCTCAGGGTAATTTGAATTTTTAAAGATTGCGTGGTATAATTACGGAAGTTTTTGAAAGCTTGAAAGGAATAAAAATGACAGAAATCGTCGGTATCATTGCGGCGGTTGTCACGTTTGCGTTGGTTAGCATTGGAATTGCTTTACAAATCGGAAAAAATTTCCAGAACAAGAGCACTCGAGGAATTTCATTTCCGTTTTTCGTTCTTAGTTTTATAACATGGAGCGCGTGGAGCATTTATGGCTTGCTGTTAGGCGATGTGTTAATGAGCGTCGCTCAAGGCATCGGAGCCCTGACGACTTTGATTATTCTTTTTCAATTCTTTTTATATCGCGAGCGTCCTTAACGGACGCTTTTTTTATGGTTATAATGGAATAATATCTTAACACTTATGATTGAAGAACTATCAACGGCATACGATCCAAAAGCGACCGAAAATAGAATTTACAAAAAATGGGAAGAATCCGGATGTTTTCAGCCGCGAGAAAATGGTAAATCTTACGCTGTTCATTTACCGCCGCCAAACATTACCGGTTCGCTTCATATGGGGCACGCTCTCAATGCCACGATTACGGATATTTTAATACGCTATCATCGGATGAAAGGCGAGCAGGTTGTTTGGTTTCCTGGTATTGACCATGCCGGTATTGCCACGCAGAATGTGGTTGAAAAACAATTACGGAAAGAAAATGTGAGCAGGTGGGATTTAGGCAGAGCAAAATTCATAGAAAAAGTTTGGGAATGGAAAGAAAAATACGGCAATATTATTTTAGATCAGTTAAAAAAAATCGGCGCTTCCTGCGATTGGTCGCGCACGCGTTTTACGATGGATGCCGAATACGCGAAATGG
>JBBTTV010000031.1:0-1335 GCA_038064115.1 Patescibacteria group bacterium | reverse complement strand
GTTTATCCATTATTACGAAAAAGGATTGATATATCGCGCCCAGCGGACTATTAATTGGTGCCCGCGCTGCGGCACAAGCCTTTCGGATTTAGAGATTGAATATAAGGAAGAGGATGCGAAATTATATTATATTCAATACGGCCCATTTGTTTTAGCTACTGTTAGGCCCGAAACAAAATTTGGCGATACGGCATTGGCGGTTCATCCCGATGACAAAAGATATAAAAAATACATCGGCAAAGAAATAGAGATTGAAACCCTTGATGTTTCTGGCTCCTTGGATGTTCCGGCAAAAACTAAGTCAAAAATTATAGTGGTAGCCGACCAAGCCGTTGACCCTAAATTCGGAACAGGCGTTATTAAAGTGACTCCGGCTCATGACATAACGGATTATGAAATTTCTCAGAGGCACAACCTTCCTCTGAAGCAAGTGATTGATGAACGGGGACGAATGAATGAAAATTCCGGAAAATATGCCGGAATGAAGGTTATTGAAGCCAGGGAAAAAATTGTTGCTGATCTTAACGCTGAGGCTCTTCTTCTCAAAGAAGAGCCATATCGACATAATATAGCCGTTTGTTATCGTTGCAATACTCCGATTGAACCACTGCCATCGCTTCAATGGTTTGTGAAAATGAAAAATTTAGCGGAGAAGGCGTTGAACGCAGTGAAGTCAAGAAAAATTAAAATTATTCCGGAAAATTTTGAGAAAGGTTATTTTGGCTGGCTGGAAAATATTCGCGATTGGACTATTTCTCGGCAAATTTGGTGGGGGCACCAACTTCCAGTTTTTTTCTGCCAAAAAAAACTGGAAGAAATCAAAAATCAAAAGTTAGAAGCCAAAAATAATGAAGAGGGATTTGTAGTGGCGACAGCGAAACCCAAGCAATGTCCTTTTTGCAAAGAATGCGAGATGGAACAATCGCCGGATGTTCTGGATACTTGGTTTTCTTCCGCGCTTTGGCCATTCGCCGGACTTTCTGAAACGGATTTGAAAAAGTTTTATCCCTCTAATATTTTAATTACTGCTCGCGATATTATTAATCTATGGGTTGGCAGAATGATTTTTTCCGGATTGGAATTTATCGGTAGTGAGCCGTTTCCGGAAGCGTTAATTCACGGCACTATTTTAACTAAAGAAGGAAAAAGAATGTCTAAAAGCTTAGGAACGGGAATTGACCCTCTGGTACTCATTGAAAAATATGGCGCTGACGCGACGCGATTCGGGATTATTTGGCAATCAATGGGCAATCAGGATATTCGCTGGGATGAAACGGCGGTAATGGCCGGAAAAAAATTCGCCAACAAAATTTGGAATATTTCTCGATTTGTTTT
>JBBTTV010000030.1:0-3758 GCA_038064115.1 Patescibacteria group bacterium | reverse complement strand
TAGTCCGCTCTTAAATCAAAATCCTGCAGCCACGGACGGAATTTTGCCGTCACCGGAGTAGTTGAGGCATAAACTATAAATTGTTTTGTCCGGCGAATCGCTTCATCCATTGAATATTTTACCACTTCATAAGGATGTTCCGCCGGTTTTTCATATCCTTGAAAACCGGTAAAATAATGCGACGGGTAAACCATTGGGGCGACAGCGTCAAAATAAGGCAAGGTATGCTCTAAATGCTGGCCTATGCCAACTCCTTTTGTATCAATAGTTGCCAAACCAAACAAGTCCGCTGATAATTTCGCGTTCGGCAAATTTTCCCGCAAATATTTAAAAAATTCTTTTAAAATTGTAGTTTTTAAAGTTTTTTCATCCCAATAAGGATGTTTTATATCATTAAGGTTGCCGTCAGAAGCGAAACGAATATAATCAAAATTTACTTCATCAAAACCTCGCGCCAAAATATCTTTCGCGATCGCTATATTATAATCCCAAACTTCTTCGGCGGCCGTGTCCATCCAAGTCAATCCTTTGTTGTCTTTCCACGCGGCGCTGGTTGACGAGCTTATTAAAGCAAGGTCGGGACGGGCTTCTGCCAATTGTAAATCCTGAAAAACAGAGATTCTTCCTATTACATAAATACCGCGGTCATGAAATGTTTTGATGAGCTTATTCGGTTCCAAGATTCTTCTTTCCCAAGCGTTATATTCATTCACTAAATCAATATCATTTTTATAAGGCACAATTCCGGTGTAATCCTTGATATCTATAACTATCGCATTGAGTTCTGTGGCGTCTATCAGGTCAAGAAAATATTTTATTTTTTTATTATTACTCATTGACCAGTTAGTCGCGTAAACCGCTTTTATGATTTCCGGCGGGTTCAATAGCGGTTGTTGGTTTTCAATGTCAGGATAAGGGTCGGGTTTCGCCAGTTTGGATGATAAAACCATCGCTTGATTAACTATTTGAAAAACTTTCGCGGGGCTTATCAATAAAAAAACTGCCGTTCCGGCAAGGGTCAGCAAAATGAAAATTAAAAATAATTTCCGCACTTTTAAATTTTAAGGAAAAACTGGAGTTTTGTTAAGGGGCTATTGGACAACAAGTGTTTACGAGTTAAAATTACAAGTAATGGCTTTGGCAATTTACAGAAAATATCGGCCTAAGAAATTTGAAGATTGTGTCGGGCAAGATGAGATCGTGAAGGTTTTACAAAACGCGGCGAGAAAGGACAAGTTGGCGCATGCCTATCTTTTTTGCGGCCCACGGGGGTCTGGGAAAACCACTATGGCGCGCCTTGTCGCGAAAATCGCTAATTGTGAAACGCGGAAAAACGATTCCAAATTCAAGGAGAAAGGCGAGCCTTGTAATAAATGCGCTTCTTGTTCGGAAATTGACAGCGGACGCGCGTTGGATGTCGTGGAAATTGACGCGGCTTCCAATCGAGGCATTGATGAAATCCGTAGCTTAAAAGAAGGAATAACTTTTTCTCCTACCTCCCGCGATTATAAAGTTTTTATAATTGATGAAGTTCATATGTTGACCGGACCGGCATTCAACGCGCTTTTAAAAACTTTAGAAGAGCCGCCGGAGCACGCGATTTTAATTTTAGCCACAACCGAATACGACAAAATTCCCGCCACTATCGCTTCCCGTTCCCAAAAATTTTATTTCAGGAAATTATCTTTAAAAGAAATTATCCAAAAACTTTCCAGAATAATTAAAACCGAAAAATTAAACGTCGCCGCGGACGCGACGGAGCTTATTGCCGCCACAGCCGAAGGAAGTTTGCGCGACGCCGAATCATTGCTTGACCAGCTGGCTTCAATGGAAAAAGAAATAACATTGGAAAGCGTTGAAAAAATTATCGGTCAGGTCGGTTTCGTGAAAACCGCCAAGCTCGCGGACTATATTTTAAACAATCAATTAAAAGAAGCGCTGGAACATCTTTCTAAAATAAGTGACGGCGGCTATAACATTGTGGATTTGAACAAAGAACTGATTCATTATTTACGGCGAGTGCTTGCTTTAAGGGTTGACTCTTCTTTGGAAAATCTTTACAAAAACGAACTGACCGGCAATGAATTGGAGCAAATTAAAAAGCACAGCGAAATTCTTGACCCGAAAAAACACATCAATTTATTAAAATCTTTAATTCGCGCTTACAGCGAAATGCGTTATAGCCCATTTGCCATTGTGCCGCTAGAGATCGCTATAATAGAATGTTTACAACAGTCCTAAACTTGTTAAAAAAAATGTTTTTGATTTGTCGGTTAATGCTTAAAAGAGCTTGTCCTGAGCCCGCCGAAGGGACTTGTCCTGAGCCGTGCCGAAGGGACTTGTCCTGAGCCCGCCGAAGGATTGAAAATTTACAAGAGTAATCCCCGCTCGCCGATAGGCGTGGCTTGCCAGTCGGTAGGCGTGGCCTGCCCGCCGATGAGGCGGGGCGAATACACAAATTATTATTGCTATCTCATAGGATAGCGATTGAAAGAAAAAAATAAATTTTGAAAAATAAGCGTGAATATGGTAATATTATGCGTAATCTCTCGGGGTTATTAAAAAGTATTTCTAGCCAAAGCTGCGGGATCGTCTAATGGTAGGACATCAGCCTTTGGAGCTGAGTATCTTGGTTCGAATCCAAGTCCCGCAGCTTTGGTTGGAAGTAATAATTTTAGCGAGGTGAAGTAGGACATCAGCCTTTGGAGCTGAGTATCGGGGTTCGAGTCCCTGCCTGGCATTAAACGATGTTTTTTCTCATTCATCAAATACCAAAAAAAGAGGGGGTTACCCCTCTTTTTAATGTTTTGTTTTTCTGCCGTTTTTTGTTGTCTTTCTTTTCTTGCCGCAAGATGATGTTTTAGTAGATTCCACAAGTTTTCCACTGGAGTTATTTACAACAACAGGACATAACCCAACGCGCCGTATTGCTTGATCAAACATTTCCTCAATAGACATCTGCCTTTCTTTATGCCCTTTCTTTTCTTTCTTGAGGATATCGGCGCCAAGGCGGATTGGATTTAAGCCCGCTCTTTTCAATTGTTGCAAAAAAATCTCTTTAATATTTGGCTTCCGAGTCTTCTGTCTTTTAGCAGTTAAGTTTTCCGGTGAGTTTGGCCTGCAAGTGAGATACAATCCTGCCCTGTTAGCCGCCTTCTCAAATAAATCCTGGATACTCTGCTCATGTGATTTTTTCATCTTCGCCTCCTTGTGCATTCTCAATTCACTTACTAAAAGCGACTTGCCATTCTCAAGCAACAATATTATGCCAAGCAATCTCATAAAAAACAATCTCCTGAAAGAACTATATTCTTTTTAGCACTCTTTTGAATTTTATGCAACAGATACACTAGATTGTGCTTTTCATAGCCCGCATAGACTGCTTGACGCGAAAAATAATTTAATATACACTACATAGTGTTTTTTGATAATTTAATAAGGGGGGGTACGATGGTTAGGTGGTTGGGCACGGGTTTGGTGATTTCTGTGTTTATAGTGGCGGCTATTGTTGGAATTTGCTCTTTAATAGAAAATCATGTGCCAAAAAATTCACAAAACAACGAACAAGCGTCGCAAGCGCAAGAAAGTAAATCAGAAGAACTAAAAAAGAAAGAAGATACAAAAGAAGATACATACGTTGGAATCGGAATTATATTGACGGGAATTGTAGTTAAAACCAACATTTATATAGTTCGAGTTTTTCCCGATACACCCGCCGATAAAGCCGGTTTGAGATTAGGCGATCAAATTCTCAAAAT
>JBBTTV010000029.1:0-3599 GCA_038064115.1 Patescibacteria group bacterium | reverse complement strand
GGTAGTCTCAACTACGCTTTCGTCGTCGCGCCTCGAAATCAGACACAAGGTCGGATCCTTCAATTGCGAAAGGAGAGTATTTAGACATTACCTATGCAAGACAAATTTAAACTTTATAAAAAATGGTTTTGGATCGGCATCGCGGTTGGTTTTTTTAACACGTTTGCCGGCTTAGTCTACGGAATAGCTTTAATGGTTGAGCCGGAACACCGCAAAGAAGGATTCATTATTATTTTGTGGTCATTTATTTCTTTGGCTATTCTTACAACCATACTTAGAAAGACGGGACTAGTGTACTAATTATCGTCTTAAATCTAAAAACTCAAAATGCTAAACGCAAAACTTATGGTGCGGGGGCAAGTAATGTTAATGACGGTTCTGATTATTTCCGGAACGATTTTGGGTGCCACCACCATTGCGGGCCTTTTAACGCTTTATCAGCTTCGTCAAAGCGCCAGCGTGAGTGATTCAACGAGAGCAATTTATGCCGCTGATACCGGAATAGAATACGAGCTTTTTCGGATTTTTAAGACCGATAAATACGGAACCTGCGTTTTAAGAATATGTTCGCCGGATTATTTTACTAATAATTCTTTGTCTAACGGCGCTTCTTTCACGGCGACCGTCCCCGCGGATGCCAGTTATATTGAATCTGCCGGAAATGCCGGAAAAACCGCCCGCGCGTTCCGTACCGACCTTTAGCGTGTTTGACCTGCGGTGAGTTTACCGAACCATTGATGGTGAGAGCCGATTTTATTTGGTAAAATAGTGCTAATGGCTAAGAAAGCGATAAAGGAAAGGATTGAAAAATTAAAAAAAGCGATAAATAAATATCGCTATGCTTATCATGTTTTGAATCAGTCGCTTATTTCTGACGAAGCGCTGGATGCTTTAAAAAAGGAATTATTTGATTTAGAACAAGAATTTCCGGAATTGATTACGTCGGATTCGCCGACGCAAAGAGTGGCGGGTAAACCGCTCAAGGAATTTCAAAAAGTTCGGCACGAAACACCGATGCTCTCTTTTAATGACGCTTTTTCCGAGCAAGATATGCAAGATTGGCTGCAAAGATTGGAAAACTATCTTGGCAGAAAAATAAGCGAGCATGAAAAAACTTTTTATTGCGAGCTTAAAATTGACGGTTTGGCGATAGAGTTGATTTACGAAAATGGAATTTTAATTCAAGGCGCCACGCGCGGCGACGGCTTGATTGGCGAGAACGTCACGCAGAATTTAAAAACCGTAGAAGCAATTCCATTAAAACTGGAAGGCAGCTATCCAAAACATTTTGTCGCGCGCGGGGAAGTTTTTCTCACTAAAAAAGAATTCGCGCGCATTAATAAAGAGCAGGAAAAGAAGGGGGCGAAGCCCTATGCCAATCCTCGCAATATCGCCGCCGGTTCTATTCGCCAGCTGGACCCTAAAATTACCGCGAGCCGTAAACTGGATTCCTTCCAGTACGATATTGCTTCGCCCTACGAAGCTTTAGCGAAGGAGGGTGTCCATTTTAAACTACATCAAGAAGAGCACAATTTACTCAAATCGCTCGGCTTTAAAATTAATCTAAATAACCAGCCGGCAAAATCATTAAAAGAAGTCTTTGAATTTCATAAATATTGGGGCCGGCACAGAGAACAATTGCCTTATGAAATAGACGGCATCGTTGTTATCGTTAACAACAATAAAGATTTTGAAACGGGCGGCGTTATCGGCAAAGCGCCCAGAGCGGCAATCGCCTATAAATTTTCTCCCAGAGAAGCCACTACGATAGTTGAAGACATTAAAGTGCAAATAGGCCGCACTGGCGCGTTGACTCCGGTTGCCGTGCTTAAACCGGTGCAAGTTGGCGGAGTAGTCATCAGCCACGCGACTCTTCATAATTATGACGAAATTCAACGCCTTGGAATAAAAATCGGAGATACGGTGATTGTGAGTCGGGCTGGCGATGTAATTCCACAAATAACGAAAGTGCTGAAAGAGCTTCGGACTGGAAAAGAAAAAGAATTTAAAATGCCGACGCTTTGTCCAGTAGACGAATCAAAAATTATTAAGGAAGGGGCGATTTACCGTTGTAGCAATAAAAGATGCGGGGCGCGCCAACGGGAATTTTTATATCATTTTGTCGCAAGATCGACGTTTAACATAGAAGGGCTTGGGCCGAAAATTTTAGACCGTTTTTTAGATGAAGGATTGATAGGAGATGCCGCTGATATTTTTACGCTAAAAGAAGGAGATATCGCGGCTTTGGAGCGTTTTGGAGAAAAATCGGCAAAAAACGTTATCGCGGAAACTCAAGCGCGCAAGAGAATCGGCTTGCCAAGATTTATATTCGCGTTGGGCATTTTGCACGTTGGAGAAGAGACGGCCAGATTATTGGCGCAAAAAGCGGTCGGCGTAAATCCAAAAATAAAATTGCCGAGAGAATTGCTGGGCATTTTTGAAAAATTAACAAAAGAACAGCTGGAAGAAATTCCCGATGTTGGCCCGGCGGTGTCGCAAAGCATAGTAAATTATTTTAAAGACAGCCACCACAGAAATCTTATTAAAAAATTTGATAAAGTCGGCGTTGAATTGGAAATTAGGGAATTAAAAACCAAAAGCGCGAAATTAAAAGGAAAAATTTTTGTGCTAACAGGTTCGCTGGAGTCAATGAGCCGAGATGAAGCCAAAGCGCGAATTAGGGCTTTGGAAGGAGAAATCAGCGAATCAGTATCCAAAAAAACCAGTTATGTGGTAGCTGGCGCTGAGCCCGGGTCAAAATTAGAAGATGCTAAAAAACTTGGAGTTAAAATCGCCGATGAAAAAGAATTTTTAAAAATGTTAGAATAATAAAGGCGTTTAAATATCGCTATGTCAGAAATTAATAAAAAATCATTAGAACATTTGGCCGGTTTGGCGCGCATAGAATTGAAAAAAGGCGAAGAGGAAAAATTTTTAACCGACCTCAAAAACATTCTAAACCATTTCCAGGAATTGCAGGCTTTGAATACGGAAAATGTTCAACCATTAACCGGCGGAACGGAGCAGAAAAATGTTATGAGAGAAGACGCGGTGTTTGAAGAAAACCATTTTGAGAAAGCGGAAAAAATAACCGGCCAGTTTCCTGACGAAGAAAAAGGTTACCTAAAAATACCTCCGGTATTTGAATAAAAAATATGCCACATTTGCACGACTTAACAATTAAAAAATTCCACGAAGGATTATTGAATAAAGAATTCACCGCGGCGGAAATCGTCAAAGCGTATTTTGATTTCCTTAAGAAAAAAGACGCGGAAATCGGCGCTTATCTTTCTTTATGCGAAGAAGACGCTTTTTTACAAGCAGAGAAAGCCGATTTGAAAATTGCCAAAAACGAAACATTGAATATGCTTGGCGGCGTGCCATTGGCGATTAAAGACAATATTCTTATTGACGGGCATCCGGCAACAGCCGGTTCTAAAATGCTGGAAAATTACAAAGCCGTTTACGACGCGACGGTTATTAAAAAATTAAAATCCGCGGATGCCGTATTTTTAGGAAAAACGAATTTAGATGAATTCGCCATGGGTTCATCAACAGAAAACTCCGGATTTAAAATTACAAAAAATCCGCGCGATACG
>JBBTTV010000028.1:0-13151 GCA_038064115.1 Patescibacteria group bacterium | reverse complement strand
GTCTCCGGGACATCCGATACCCCTGGGACTTCCGATGTCTCCGGGACATCCGATATCTCAAACATTGAAAATACTTCCGCGGAAAGCGGATCCTCCGAAGGAGGACAGATATCGGATGTCCAAAACATTGAAAGCGGAACCGACGCCGGAAGTCCAGACATTACCGGGACATCCGATGTCTCCGGGATTTCCGATGTCCCAAATATTGATACGACAGAGTCAAATCCCGCCGAAGGCGGGACGGACATCGGAAGTCCAAGCATTGAAAACAACGTATCCGCGGAAAGCGGATCCTCCGAAGGAGGACAGATATCGGATGTCCAAAATATTGAAAGCGGAACCGACACAACACCAAACTAAATTAAGTATTTATTTAAAATTAACTCGAAATGAGTAAACTATTCTACATTTTTGCGTTTATTATTTTGGGATTTTTGATTTTAATTAGTTTAAATTACAACGATGTGTTTGCTTATATCGCCAAAGTAGTTACCGGCTTAACTAAAACAAGCGTTATAACTCCTAACAGCACCGGCCTCGTCGCTTTCTGGAACTTTGACGATTGCGACACTTGTTCAACCGCGAAAGATTTCAGCGGCAACAGCAACACGGGAACTTTTCAAGGTAACGCCGCTCATACCGCAAGCGGGAAAATAAATCGGGGCATAACCCTTGATGGCACTGGGGATTACGCGTTAGTTACGGACAGTGCGTCATTGGATTTAACCAGCGCTTTGACAATCTCATCGTGGGTGAGCTTAAACAGCCTTACTTGTACCGGAGTGGATAATGTAGGTGGATTGGTTGCAAAACATGATTCCACAACAACTAAAGACGGTTACGCACTAATTTACGCCTGTTCCAATGATAAAATGTATTTTCAAGGAGGAGATGGAACGACTTGGGCGTCTCTAAGTGTGGCCAGCAGTCAGACATATGCGCAAACGAACAGATGGTATCATGTTGTCGGCACTTTTGACGGAACAACGGGATATCTTTATGTAGATAGCGAGAATGTTGGAAGCGATACGAGCGCGGCTTTATCGGATAACGCCCAAAATTTATGGATAGGCGGGGACGTGAATAGTAACAGTAATTTTTTAAATGCTAAATTAGACGAAGTTCGCATCTACAACCGCGTTCTTTCGGCCGCGGAAGTCAAAACTTTGTACGAAAGCGGCAGATAATCAATTATCGTCATCGGATGACGATAGGGCAATATCTTTCTATATCGTTATTGATGACGATAGACAATTATTCCAAGGCAATATCTTTAATATTTTCTAAATCTATAGATTTAAGCCAACGTTCCACGCTTTTTTGATATTCTTTAGATCCGTCAAAAAACTGCAATAGAAATTCCCGCGAAGTTAAAGAAGGAAAATTTTTCTTACCAAGATAATCTAAATGACTGCTCCATCGATAAGAGTTTAAAAACTCTATTGCTTTTTTATAATCTTTTAATTCACGCTCACGCCATTCGGGGGTTATTAAATCTAAAGGGTTAAGGTGAATATAGTAGGGGAGATGAATAAAATGCGCTTCATCATTTATGGCAATGGATTTGTATCGCCCCTGAAACAGCGCGCCACTTCTTTGATATTTTTCATTAAAGTATCTTGCGTAACCCATGTTAAGTTTTTTCATAAAGCGAGCCACCCCATCATCAAACAATGGCCTTAACATTAAATGGTAATGATTGGGCATTAAAACAAAAGCCAGAATTTCTACCAACAGCTTTCTCGGTTTCCGATCAATATATCGTCTTGCGATGACGATAGAATTATTATTTTTGAAAGAGTAACCCAAATTACTCAATGGTTCTATATTATTAAATTCAAAAAGGTCATGAATAAATCGCAAACGATCCCCATCGTCTAAAAAGATCGCTCTTTTATCCACGCCTCGATTTAGGACATGATATATATTTCCAGCTATAATATTTATACGCATATGTTTAAAAATAATAATACTATTAATTTATCGTCATCGCAAGACGATAAGTGGGAGATTTTGCGCCGGAGGAGTTGGCCATTTCGCTACATTCCCTTTGTGGATTTTGTTTTGGTTGCGGGGTCTATGGCATTTGGGAATGCGAGAGAAGATTCAGATTTTGATGTGATTGTTAGCGCGCGTCACGGCCGGATTTTTACAGTGCGTTTTTTATGTTGGTTAGTCTTTGGTCTATTTGGCTGGCGCGCAAAGCACAAATATAGCCTATCGTCATTCGATGACGATAGAGGGGCGAAGAATAAATTTTGCTTTAGTCATTTTGTGACGGAAAAATCTTATAAACTTTCACCGCCTTATAATGAATATTGGCAAAAACTTTATCAAAATCTTATGCCAATTTACGGGCGTAAAAATTTAATTAAAAAATTTTGGGAGGAAAATCGTTCTTGGGCCGGCGAAAGGGAATATGTTTATGACCATTTTTTTGGCACGCGATTATGGTTAGTTAATAAAATAGCGGAACGATTGATTGGTGGGTTTTTGGGAAGGGTTTTAGAAACCATTTTAAGGAAAATCCAAGTATTTAAAATCAAAAACAATATTAAAAAGTCTGGATTAGGATATGGGCCTCGGATTAAATACAGCAGCGCGGAGTTAGAATTTCATCCTGACACGAAAAGAACGTTTGACATTTAAAAATTCGCTACTATACTTTTATTAAAGTACTTTGATACAAGGAGGCATGTTTGAATAATAAACAAGGCAAGCCGAACCTTGGCGAGCCGACAGAAGACGCAGTAGAAGAAGCAACGAAGGAACTTATAAAAGAAGACCTTCATTTTGTAGGATATCAAAGAGCAAATAAAAACGACGCGCTGGACGCTAACGGAATAGATATCTTTATTTTTTTACAAGGTGGTCTTGTCTTGCCATTGCAAGTAAAATCAAGTTACAGCAAGCTTAGAAAATTCCAACGAAACCATCCGTTAATCATATTCGTACTTTTTGTCCGCAATATTTCGTTGGATAAAAACTCTGAACGGTATAAAAGAACGATTATTTATATTAAAAATAAAATTAAAAGATTTGCCTCACGGGCCCAGCATAATTTGGGTAATTTAAATCCTTAAGGTGCGGACTTCCGCACCTTTTTATGCCGCAAAAATTTTTAAATTTATCCCAGTTGACGATTTTTATTTTTTGTTCTAAAATTCTTATCAAAAAGGCCGTAAAATTATAAACCGCATACATATATATAGTAGATGAAAAATATTAAACCTTTATCAAATCACGTTTTTATTGAGCCGCTTGGGGAAGAAAAGCAGACAAAAAGCGGTATTTTTCTTCCGGAGACAAGCGAAGTTAAGCCGATTATCGGTGTAATTAAGGCCGCTGGCCCGGGAAAAGTCAGCGAAAAAGGGGAGAAGTTGCCCATGACAGTCAAGGTCGGAGATAAAGTTTTATTTAAAAAATATGGCCCTGACGAAATAGAAGTTGACGGGAAAAAATATTTAGTCGGGACCGAAGAAGATATTTTGGCAATTATCGACTAACACCCGATATTTAATAATTAACATTTGAAATAAAATAAAAATAATATGCCTAAACAGATTTTATTTAACGAAAAAGCGCGAAGAGCGTTAAAAAAAGGAGTGGATAAATTAGCGGATGCCGTTAAGGTGACGCTTGGGCCGCGCGGTCGCGCGGTAGTTTTGGCGAAAGGATACGGTTCGCCGGTGATTACTCATGACGGCGTCACCATCGCTAAAGAAATAGAATTAGAAGATAAAATTGAAAATGTCGGCGCGGAATTGGTGAAGCAAGTTGCTTCCAAAACCGCGGATGTTGCCGGTGACGGCACCACAACCGCCACTTTATTGGCGCAGGTTTTTATTCGTGAAGGATTAAAGAATGTAGCTTCCGGCACTGATCCGGTCGGCATGCATCGCGGAATGAATGAGGCATATAAAATTGCTTTGGAAGAATTAAAAAAACTTTCCAAACCGATTAGCGGGAAAGAAGAAGTGGAACAAGTAGCGACAATTTCCGCTCGCGATCAAGAAATCGGAAAATTGATAGCTGAAGTTATCGGTAAAGTCGGAAGAGATGGCGTGGTTACCGTTGAAGAGTCTCAAACTTTCGGGCTTTCTAAAGAAATCGTTGAAGGGTTGCAGTTTGATAAAGGATATATTTCGCAATATATGGTTACCAACAGCGAAAGAATGGAAGCCGCGTTGGAAGATCCCTATATATTGGTAACTGACAAGAAAATTTCGGCAATTAATGAAATTTTGCCTTTATTGGAAAAAGTGATACAAGGTGGTAAAAAGGAACTGGTTATTATTGCCGATGATGTTGATGGAGAAGCGCTAGCGACATTGGTAGTTAATAAATTAAGAGGTATTTTAAATGTTTTAGCGGTAAAGGCGCCGGGTTTTAGCGAACGTCGAAAAGAAATGTTGCAGGATATCGCGGTTGTGGTCGGGGCGGAATTTATATCCGAAGATCTTGGCAGAAAACTGGAATCTGTCGGCATAACTTCGTTGGGGCAAGCCCATAAAGTAATTGCCAGCAAAGACAATACTACTATTGTCGGCGGCAAGGGATCTAAAAACGATATTGAAGCGCGTGTAATGCTTATTAAAAATCAGTTGGCGAAAGCGGAATCCGAATTTGATAAGGAAAAATTGCAAGAACGTTTGGGTAAATTGTCAGGGGGAGTCGCCGTTATTAAAGTGGGCGCCGCGACTGAAGTTGAACAAAAAGAAAAACAACATCGCATAGAAGACGCGGTGGCGGCTACCAAAGCGGCGATCGAAGAGGGAATCGTTCCCGGAGGGGGTGTTGCTTTAGTGAGAGCGTCTCAGGCAGTTTACAATTTTATGCAGAATGAACTTACAAAGGATCAATTACCGGAAATTGTCGGCGCTAAAATTATCCTTGAGGGTTTGAAAGCTCCGCTTATGCAGATTGCCGAAAATGCCGGATTTGAAGGTTCTGTAGCGTTGAACACCGTTGTCAGCAAAAAAGAAGACGCTTTTGGATTTAACGCGGCTACCGGTAAATATGAAGACATGGTAAAAGCGGGCATTATTGACCCGACCAAAGTTACCCGCACGGCATTGCAAAACGCGGTTTCCGTTGCTTCATTGCTTCTAATCACCGAAGCCGTAGTGGCTGATATTCCGGAAAAGAAAGAGGGAAAAAGTGATCAGCAAGCTGAAATAGGGGAATATTAAAATAAATTTGTTAATCAAAAAGAAAATAACCACTCGAAGTGGTTATTTTCTTTTTGCTGTGGTAAAATATTTTTGCTGGAGGTGTCGCATTGCGCCTCTTCGGCGCATCCGCCGTTGAGGCGGAAGTGGTATATGTATTATTTTTACGTTTTACAATTCAAAAAAAATAAGAAATTGTACAAAGGACTGACTAATAATTTGAAGAGGCGTATTGATGAACATAGCCGCGGAGAATCTAGTTTTACTTCTCGAAATGGGGAATTTGATGTAATATTTTATGAAGCATATATTCATAAAAAAGATGCTGAAACCGCAGAGAAATATTTTAAATCCGGTCATGGCAGAGAAGTTTTGAAAGAAAAACTAAAAAATTATTTTGGAGGTGTCGCATAGTGGCCTAGTGCGCACGCTTGGAAAGCGTGTATACCGAAAGGTATCGGAGGTTCGAATCCTCCCACCTCCGCACTTCGGCAAGCTCAGTGCAAGTTATGGAAAATCAAATAATAAATAGAAAATATACCAAGTATCACAGTCTTTGGTTTTGGTGGATTGTTCTAACCATCGTTTATGTGGTTTGGACTTTTCTGATGAATCCAGGGTTAAGATTCGGCGCTTTAAACATTATCTTGATTAAGTATTTATACGGCATTATAGGTATTTTCGTGCCTTTTGGATTTTGGAGTTATTTTGGAGTTATTTTTACCGGGCATTGGTATCTGATTCCGATTTTTTTGACTAGCTTTTATTTTTTAGAAGGATGGCTAAAAAAGCTTTATTTATCAGGGAGAATTAGTTTGGCTCTAAAACTGGTCGCTGGTTTCATTTTTTTACTATTATCTACAGTTGTAGCTGATATTATGCTTTGGGGTTGTTGGCAATCTGTGACATTTACCGGATTGGTTGCGGATTGCCTTCGGTTTGTAGAATAGAAATTCACAGGCTTGAGGCGGAGAAAGACGTAGGCCCCAAACACCTGTACATATTTCGCAATATATGTATAATGTAGTCAATGACAACAAATCAAACTTCTCAACCGCAGACGCCGGGTTTTATGTCGCTGGGTATAGCTCCGATGTTTTTGAGCAAACTGGAAAAGTTGGGTTATAAAAATCCTACGCCGATTCAGCAACAGGCGATTCCAGTGGCTATTCAAGGTAAGGACTTAGTCGGGATCGCTCAAACCGGCACAGGCAAAACTTTAGCCTTTGGCATCCCAATGATCCAAAAACTTCACAGCACCAAGGGTCAGGGTTTGGTTATTTTACCAACTCGCGAATTAGCTCTCCAAGTAGAGGAAGTATTGCGGAAGATAGGATCGGATATGGGATTGCGAACCGCGGTACTTATTGGCGGCGCTCCAATGTGGTCGCAAAAAAAGGCTATCGCCAGAGATCCGCAGATTATTGTCGCGACACCGGGGCGGCTCAATGACCACCTTAATCAAAAAACATTGCGATTGGATAATGTCCGTATTGTCGTTTTGGATGAAGCCGACCGCATGTTAGATATGGGATTCGCGCCGCAAATCCATAAAATTTTTCAGGTACTTCCGCGCGAGCGGCAAACGATGCTTTTCTCCGCGACTATGCCGCCGGAAATTATGAAAATGGCTACGGCGCAAATGAAATTGCCGATTCGGATAGAAGTAGCTCCGACTGGCACAACGGCTGAAAAAGTAACTCAGGAGATTTTTATTATCCCGAAAGACGCGAAAGCCCGCCTCGTGGAAAAACTTTTACAGCAATATCTCGGCGCTACGCTTATTTTCACGAGAACAAAATATGGAGCAAAAAAACTCACCAGGGATATACGCAATATTGGCCATACCGCCGCTGAACTTCATTCCAATCGTTCTCCAAGCCAACGCCGAGACGCGCTTGAAGGATTCAAATCTGGAAAATATCGAGTGTTAATCGCGACTGATATCGCTTCGCGAGGCATTGATGTGACCGATATTGAGCTTGTAATTAACTATGATTTACCGACTGACGCAGAAGATTATGTGCACCGCATTGGCCGCACCGCTCGTGCTGGAGCCGGCGGGCATGCTATTTCGCTGGTAACGCCCGAACAGCGCAGAGAGTTGCGCGACATAGAAAGATTAGTAAGAAAAACATTGCCGATTTCCCAGATTCCGGAACTTCCACCTGCCCGCGTACCGACAAAACCGCTTTTAAATTCGGGACAGCCTTCCGCTACTGGCGAGGCGCGTCCGTATCAGCATCGCGGCGGAGGTTTCAGCCACGGCCGACGTCCTTTTCACGGTCGCTCGGGACAGGGCCGATTTCATAGGAGATAATTTTCAAAATCGCCCACAAAAAAATAAAACTCATTTTGGAATGAGTTTTATGTTTTATTAATTGGACCTAAATCTTTTTCGGTTCCTGGAATTTTTTGCCAAACCCCTTCGGCAATTTCTATATATTCCGCTTCAAATAAATGCGGTTTTGATTCGTTGACAGGGGTCGCAACAAAACGCGTTCGTTTTCTATTTTCAGTTTCCATAGAACCCCCATTAAAGACCTGTTTATATTTTATCACAAATTAGCTGCTTCTTCCGACGGCACCATCACTGCCCATCTATCGTCATCGAATGACGATAGATGAAGACCTATTAACTTCACGCGCGATTAAAAATAGCAGACATAAGTCTGCTATTATAAATTGCTAATATTTACATTCTTGATAATTATTGCCGGCGTATCCGAAAATTCGTTTGTATCGTTCAATGTCTTCCGGTTTGCCTATGGCTTTTGCCAGATTGTCGCTTAGTTTCACTAAACCCTTACCGTTAGCTTCTACGGGTTTTATCACCAGAGAGAGCGTTTTCGGTCCGAGGTCATTGGTGAGATTAGTGCCCCAGCCAAATGAAGTTTTAATCCGCCCCTTGAAATGCTTGTGGAGTATTAAGATCGTATCAATCTCCAGTCCATCGCTGAAAATAATCAACTTTTCGCGAGGATCAATCTCGTGTGATTGATAAAATTTGATAGCTCGTTCGCCAAACGCGATCGGATCACCGGAATCTTGTCGGAGGCCTTTCCAGATTTCAGCTTGGCGTTTTGTCGTGTTTTGGAAATGATATTCACTGCCAAATGTATCCGTCAAAGCTATTGATAATTCCAAACCATAGTGTTCGTACCACCGTTGCATAACTTCTTGGTAAGATTCGCGGACCGCCTCATCGCCCGTATCCATTGCTCCGGCTAATACCATAAACATTTCATGAGCCGAGGTGCCCATTGGCAGAAGACCATGCTTCATTGCCAGCCACACATTAGAAGTTCCGCGGAATTGATTTTCCGGAAGTTCTTCGGCAAGCGTCCCTACGATGTAATCTTGCCAATCATGGGAAAAACGTCGTCGCGTGCCAAAATCAATGAAAACAATTTCTGGATTTTCCTTAAGAATTTTCACTTTTTCGGAAAGGCGAAGTATCCCGTAAGCGCGCAAAGTATCTAATTCCAGCTTGGATTTATCCGCCAAGATTGTTCGATAGTAAAGCTCGTTGACGATCGCCAGCGCGTAAATTTCCCAATAAATCACATGCGCCCAATCACCTTCAAATTCCAGAATTAAATCATCGCCTTGATATTCAAGTTTATATTTCGGCAAATTTAATTGATTTTCCAGAAAATACAGATATTCATTGCGGAACATTTGTTGAGTTCCAATAATTGCGCCGCGCAAATACCGTATTTCAGTGCGGTTAAATTTCAATTTTCGAACATGATCCAATTCTTGGCGTAATTTCGTTTCGCTGATTATTTTTCCCAATGCGACGCCTTTGGTGCGATTTTTCAAAGCGAATCGCGCGCGAATTCCGGGGTGATGGAAGAAAACAACTTGCCCCATCGTCAGTTTGTAGAAGTCGGTGTCTAACAGATATTTTATAATCGGTTCATCGCGCATTAAAAACCTCCTGTGTCGTTGTAATAATTACTCCGGCATTTTTCATCGTTTCCAATGCTTGGTCGCCATCGTCGGGTTGAATATTAACCGCTTGGCACGCGTCTAAGAGCAGAAAGGTTTTGAAACTATTTTTTACAGCGTCCAGCGCCGAGGCTTTAACGCAATAATCAGTTGCCAAACCGCCGATGTAAATTTCATCAATTTTATATTCCTTCAGAACATCGGCGAGATTTTTACCATCTTTTGTTTTGCCTTCAAAAGCGGAATATCCGTCTTCATCCGGCTGCGTGGCTTTAGAAATAATTATGTCTTTGTAAGCAACGACCGCGAGATTGCGATGAAATGCGGCGCCCGGCGTGTTTTGCACGCAATGCGTCGGCCAAATCCCTCCATAATTTTTGAAATGTGTTGTAACGGCAGGATGCCAATCGCGAGACGCGACAACGAGCCAGTTGCGTTCATCAGCAAGCATTAACATCGCATTGAGCGGACCTACGACTTTATCGCCATTAATGACCGCTAATGCTCCACCTGGGCAAAAATCATTTTGAACGTCTACCATTAACAGCGCCTTTTTCGCCATTAATATACTTCCTTATCAAAGAACGCTAAAATTGTATAACATTGTCAATGAAAAGTCAAAAAACCCGCTCATTAAAGCGAGCGGGGAGTTATTAAATCTTTTAATAAATCTGCGACATATTCAGCGATTGCCATACTGGCTGACAAGCCGGGGGATTCGATGCCGATTAAATTCACAAGCGGCGGATTTTTCCCGTCTAAACGGATGACGAAATCGGATTCTTCGGCTTGATCGGTTAATTTTGGCCGAATGCCGGAATACGCCCATTTTAAATCCTTGGCTTGCAATTCCGGACAAAAATGTTGGACAGATTTCAAAAAAACTTCCACCGGAGTTTTGTCATAATCATAAAAATACTTCGCGCCGATTAGACGGGCATTCGGTCCGATAAATAATTTTCCGTCAACGCGCGGACTGAAATGAATTCCTTTACTGGGAGAATTAGAAGGCATGACCGGATAAACCAATCGTCGCACTAAATTTCTTTTTTCCTCGAGCACTTCATAATACTCTCCGCGCCAAGGATAAATTTTATATTTATTGCAACTGGTTCCATTAGCTATTTCATCGGCGTATAATCCGGCGGCATTAATTACGACAGAGGCCTCATATTGGTTGTTAGCGGTGAATACTATTCGCGATTGTGAAAGATTTATAATTCCTATTACGCCATTGCTGAAGCAAAATCGCGTCCCGTTTTTTTCCGCTTCGTTTTTAAGGCATTGAGTAAATTGCAGCGGGTCAATCACGCAAACGTCCGGAAGAAATATGCCCCCGACAGCGTTGATATTCGGCTCCAATTCCTTAATGGCTCCCGATGGCAGAAGTTCAAAATTTATTTTTTGCTCCCAGCCGTTTTTAAGCAAATGCCACAACGACCGCCATTCTTTCCAAAGCCCTTCCATAATAGATTTGCCGGATATTGCGATTAACATCCCGTGTTCCAATATGGGTAAAGAATTGCGCTTTGCGTATTCAATCGCCATTTTATTGCCTTGTCTGGCAAGTTTGGATTTAAGAAAATTCGGATTTTGATGTATTCCGGAATGAAGAACGCCGCTATTGAAACTGCTGGTTTCCAATCCGGCATTTTTTAATTTTTCAAGAACGGTAATTTTTTTGTCCGGATATTTAATGGATAACTCTCTTGCAATCGCGCAACCGACCACGCCGGCGCCGATTATTATAATGTCGCATTTTTTAGTTTCCAAAGAACACCTCCAAAAACACATTACAACTAAAATATGCTAAAGTAAAATCAATGGAAATGAGTTTATTTTTATACGCGGTTATAATAACCTCCGCGGTATTTCATGAATACGCTCACGGATGGGTAGCGTATCGCTTAGGCGACTCAACCGCGAAAGACGCCGGCAGGTTAACGCTTAATCCGTTAGCACATATAGATATGGTAGGCACCGTGCTTGTCCCGTTGTTTATGATTTTAACCGCCGGAGTTTTTATCGGCTGGGCAAAACCGGTTCCATATAATCCAAATAATTTAAAAGATAAAAAATACGGCACATTAAAAGTCGGCATTGCCGGCCCATCTGCTAATTTATTGATCGCGGTTATTTTAGGATTCTTTTTGAGGATCGCGGCGCTGCCGCTTGCGCAAAGCGGAACGATCTCCATAATTTTTCTGGAATTATTGGCCTTCATTGTTTACATAAATATTTTTTTGGCTTTATTCAATCTGATCCCGTTTCCCCCGTTAGACGGATCAAGGGTATTTGAATCATTATTTCCGCGCCAATGGCAATATTTTACGAGGTTGGGATTTTTTGGAATGTTTTTCGCTCTGGTTATAGCATTTTTGTTTCTTCCGTCGATAGCGGATGTTATTTTTTGGCTGATAACCGGAAGCCATCCCGGGATTTAAATGAAAGAAAAAATTGTAATTTATGGCGGCGCGTTTAATCCGCCGCATATAGGGCATGCGATAGCTATTGATGAAGTCATGCGTACTTTTGTTTGCGATGAAATTTGGATAATGCCATCAGCCGATAGGCAGGACAAAAAAATTAGCGTAACTGGAGAGCACCGCGTTAATATGATTAAAATAATACTGTCGGAATTGTTCTCAGCCCCCAAGGTTCCTATTAAAATTTCAACATTGGAACTGAAGCGGCCAGCTCTAACAACAACATATGATACCCAGATCGAACTTAATAAAAAATACCCTAATAACGAATTTTACTTTCTAGTCGGGAAGGATATTTTTAAAGATATCAAAATTAAATGGGTTAATGGCAAGAAACTGTTGCGAATTGCAAAATTTATAACTGTTTCAAAAAAAGTTAACGTGTCCAGCACTTTTGTGCGTGAGCTTATATCCAAAGACCAAAGCGGCGTGCCTTATATCATCCCTGCGGTTGCGCGTTATATTCAGGAAAACGGATTTTATCGGTTTAATAAACAAGAATAATTGACAAAATCAATGGGAATTTGTTATTCTGTTTCTTATGCCAACTATTCGTCAACTTCTTAAGAAAGGAAGAGAAAAAAGCGTAACCAAATCAAAATCACCCGCGCTCGGAAGATATTTTAATTATTTACAAAACAGGCCGGTGAAATCCGCTTCTCCGTTCAAAAGGGGAGTTTGCATTAAAGTTTTTACCACGACCCCAAAAAAGCCGAACTCCGCTCTTAGAAAAGTCGCCAGAGTGCGCCTTACCAATGGTATGGAAGTAACTGCTTATATTCCGGGAGAAGGTCATAATTTGCAGGAACACTCCGTCGTAGTAATCAGGGGGGGCAGAGTCAAAGACCTTCCGGGCATCCGATATCATATTGTACGAGGAGTTCTTGATACTTCCGGAGTGGAACGCAAACAGCAAAGAAGTAAATACGGAGCCAAAACACCAAAACAAAGCTAATGAGAAAGAAACAAAATTACAAAAGAAAACATAATCCCGACTCAAGATACGGCAGCGTCGCGGCCAACAGGTTTATTAATTATTTAATGACTGGCGGTAAAAAATCCGTTGCCCAAGAAGTGCTGTATGGCGCCTTTGATATTGTTAAAAAACAATCTAACCAGGACCCGCTAAAAGTTTTTGAAAAAGCTTTGGAAAACACTACTCCGCAAGTTCAAGTGACTTCCCGCCGCGTCGGAGGCGCTAATTATCAGGTGCCAAGCGAAGTAAGGCCGGAGCGCAAATTTATGTTGGCCGCGAAGTGGATTATCATCGCGGCGCGCGCGAAAAAAGGAAAACCGATGTCCGCAAAATTAGCGGAAGAAATTTTAGCCGCCGCCAACAATGAAGGCGCCGCGATTAAAAAGAAACAAGACACTCATAAAATGGCCGAAGCCAATCGAGCCTTTGCACATTTTAAATTTTAAAATTACGGCAAGTAATAAGCCGATAGCAATTAGCTAATGGCGATTTTATCATGAGACAGTATCCTATAGATAAAGTAAGAGACATACTCCAGAGAGAGATCGAAAAGTATAAAGATCA
>JBBTTV010000027.1:0-11196 GCA_038064115.1 Patescibacteria group bacterium | reverse complement strand
GCGTTGGAATTTCTTCAATGAGTAGTTCGGCGGTTAAAATTTTAGAAATATCCACGTCCATCTCGGTTCTTAGCGATCTTTCAATCGGACGCAAAAGTTTTTCAACAATTTCCGCGGCAATATTTTTCGCTGAAGAAGTGCTAATTTTTAATTCTTGGCTTAATTGTGTAATAAAATCTTCCGGCGTTATTTCCCTGGTAACTAGCCAAAAAATCAACGACGGAATAACCTGCCTTTTTAAATCTTTGAAACCCAAACGATTATTCAGTTCTATTACAATGTAAGTCGCAACATTTGAAGCCAGCCAGTCGCGGATGGATTGCGGTATTGTTTCAATAGTTAAAATTGTTTTTGTATCAGCCATAATCATTAGAGGTTTTCCTTATTAATTCCTAATCCCTTACCTTCTTTTGGCCTTGACGACACTTCCGAAGACATTACAATTGTTGATTCTTCTTCTTTTTCTTTCGGTTTTTGCTCTTTCGGCTTTTTTCCTTGAAACATTATTCCCTCCGCAATTAATGGAATATTCGGATGATTTGGCTGTTGGATTTTAAGAGCTTCTAACCCAGTTTTAAATTGATTAAGTATAGCGGTCACCCCAGTTTTGGCGGCTTGCTCAATTTGTTTATTGTTTAATGTCGCCAAAAATTCTGGATTAGCAAGCACTTCTGCCGATTGTTTCGCAATATCTTTTGGAGCTGTTTTTTCAACAATGTCTTTTATGTTTTGGCCGGTAATCTTGGCAAATAATGGAATATTGGTATTTTTAATATCTTTGATTTCCGGAATGTCTTTAACTTCCATTCCCGGATGAGTTTGCTTGGCGGCAGTTACGAATTGATTAAGCCGTTTTTCTTTTTGTTCAGACGATAGATTTTCTCCTTCCAATAATTGCTTAAGCTTGCCTTCTTTAGCGGCGCTAGCCAGCACAGCGGACTTAGCGATAGCTCCTATGGGCAAACCGCCTTTATAAACTTGTTCGCGTTGCGCTGGGGTAAGAGAATTAAGATTGTTCTTTTGATATTCTTCAACTTCTTTGCTTCTCGTTCCTGCTTCAGCCAGTTGAGCTGCCGCTCCTTTAGCCCCAGGAATCCAGCGAAGTCCGGGTTTGGTAAGCAAATTGGAAAGTTTTTGAGCAAGCGGTTTGCCGGCCGCAGCTCCTGCGGCTGTTACCGGTTTTATGGCTAATTTTCCAACTTTTCCAACTGCCCAATTTTTTGCTCCTTTTGCTATGCCCATTGCTGCGGAAGCGCCATTAATTCCCAAGGAATTCGCAGCTATCAAACCACCGACCAATATACCCATCTTTGCTAACGTTGCTAAAACTGACGCGATAAAATTATTCTCGGTCCCTATACCTCCTTCACCGGCCAAATTTGAAGCCGCTGTTATTTCTTTTGTCCCGTTAGCTATATTCGTTATTGTTGTTGTAATTTCTTTTGAAGCAAAAATGCTGACATAGACGAAAAACATCATCGCGGGGAAAAAGAAAGTCCAGCGGATAAAATTACTCCACCACTTACTCCAATGCCCCGATAGATTTGGAAAAATCCAAAGCAACCATACAATCGGCATTAAAATTATCAGAATCATCAAATAAATGTTTCTGATAAGCATCATAAATGCCAAGGCGAAAAATACGACTACCAGCAAAAGATTAAAAATAGCAGTCAGGGTTATGGAGGCCAGCATTTTAAAGTATCCTTCAACAACGCTTCCAAATCCTGCGCCCTTTGCAGTTTCTTGTATGTTTAGAGAATTAGCCAAATTAGCCGCAAAAGAATTGATATTTCCGCCGCTAGAAGCATCCACAAATGACATTCCTATCACATTCGCGAAATCAATCAATACACTGGCTATCGTCAAGCTAAAGTTAACTAATACGGCGGCGACAATCAGCTTCCATAGCAATTGTTTTGCTCCGTATGTTTGAAATCTTAATATCGTTGAGAAAGCGATGACGACAATGGCTAAAACAAAACCGAGATTAGTGACGCTTAAAGTAATTTTAAACCCGGTCAAAATCATTTGATTTGAAATGATGGTGCGACTTACTTCCACTAAAACTTGGATAAAAGCAGCCGCGATGGTAATTAAAAGAGCGCCAATGTAGGAGATGCCTAAACCGATTTGTATTGCTACCCAATTGAAAAATTCGGTTAAGTAACACCAGATTTCCAGGAAGCCGCAGCTTGTCCCGGCTTCTTTAAGGCCTTCTATCCTTACGGTTTGGACTTCTTGAGCTTGAGCAAAAGAAGTTAATGGTTGAGCAAGCGAGCCGTATAGTACGGCAGCCATTAAAACGAAAAACAAAATTTTTGTTATTTGCTTGCTTGGCATGTCTTTACTTGTTTATCAAATTTATCCAAATTAGCTTGAGCTCTGTTGTCAATTGCGGCGTTTTCGGCCGATATTGTTGATTTGAAATTTTCCGCGGCAGTTGCGTCTAATTTTCCGGCAACAGCGTCAAAAATAGAAATCATTTTTTCCATTTCCGCGGATGACAATGTGTTAATTTGATTTTCCGTGTTTTGCAATTCATTAACCAATGCTTGATTGTTTGTTTGATCTATTTTCAAGCGACTAATCAGAGACTCTTCTTGTTTAATGCTTCCATCAATATTCGCCATCAGTTCTGTTCTACCGATATCTTCCCTACTGGTTGGCCCTTTGCAAATAGAAACGTATTGCAAATCGGATAAAGTATCGTAAGCAAGCTTTGCCCAATTGATATAAGTTTGCAAAGTATCAATAGAATCCGCGATAGTAGTTTTTATAGCGATGTTCGGTTGTAAGGTAAGATCTATTTGTTGAATAAGTCCTAATTGGGAAAGCGCAAAGTTTCTGCCGAAAGTCAGACGATATTTTTGACAAGCTTCCAGCGATTTTCCGGTAAGACTTCCGCAATTATCTACTCCCAAATCTATAGTTCCTCCGCTCGGAGCCGATGGCGGATTAACTCCGGCAAGTCCTTTAACTCCTTCAGTGATTATTCGATTAACGAGCGCGTTAACAATAGTTGCCGCGATTTCTTCTACGTCGGTAGCATTAACAATAAAATCAAAATCAGCGCCGACTGCTTTTCCTACCGCCTTGCCAACTACATCGCCTGGCGTTGTGATTTTGCAGGTTGATTCTATAACTTTTCCGTTTGCGTCTTTTTGGCATTGTTTTGTAGATAAGAAACCATTGCCCGCCAAAGCTTCTGACCAACTTGCTCCCGAAGCAGATTCTTGGCGGCGATTTAGTTCGCTTTTCGCCATTAATGTTGCTCCAAAGATGTTATTTTGCGGTTGCCATGATTCCGCATAAGCAATCCAACCGCCGTTTCGGAAATCCTCGCGAAAATTATTTATATTGCCGACGATTTTATCCAAAGTGCACTCCGCTTTTTTGCTGAATTTTTTAATTGGGAAAAGTGAAATCTGTATTTGAGCGCTGAATGGTTCGCAAAGGAACCCCAGTCCGACTTCTTTGGCAAATTCTCCGGCAGCCGCTTGCCCTGCGTCTTCTAAAAGCCCTTTCCAATCAGTAACAAATTTTGGCTTTCCATTTCCTTGTATCCACTCAACTATTTGGTCCACCATTTGGCCAATAATTTGCCTTTTTAATGTCTGAACGAAAACTTTATATAATGCATCTAAAAGCGATTGGCTGTATTCTTGTTGCCCGGCGGCAAGATCTTGCGTTGGAACCGCTAGAATATTTGGAATAGGAGGAACTGCTGGCGCCACGGCTCTGACTGATGTTACAGGAGAAAACACCAGCATTGTTAAAACAATTCCAATAATCAAGTAAGAAATAATTGCAGAATTATTTTTCATTTTAATTTATTGATTTTTCCGTTGAAATCGCTAATTTTTTGATTCATATCCGGCAATAAGTTCAATGCTAATAGTGCCGCGAGGGGGTCGTTTTCAGCATTTGCGAATTTTTCAAAAATATTTTTACGCGTTTCTAACAGCGCGATGGCCTGTTGATGAACTGAAGCGGCGCTTTCAGGAACTTCCATAGCGTAAAGAATTGGAACCGCTTTTTGATAAGAAGAGTAAATATTATCAATATCTTCCGCAGATGGTTGCGTGGGAATCAGAATCAGATAAGCCGATAATATATTTTGCAGATTTTGAATATAATTTTTTACGGATAACTCCGAGTTGGAAACAATTTTAAGGTCGGCGAGTTGCACCGTGCTTTGTAATTGATTTACATCAAAATTTACCAGTTTTTCTTGAAAAATTTTATTTGCCAATGCTTCCGGGTCGGGAATATTTAGCCATTGTTCGCCATCAATTGTTTGAAGGCCGTCGGGATTCATCGCGATTACTTCGTCGGCAATTTTTTCGCTGGCCTTTCCGATAAATTCTTCAGTTATGTTATTTTCTGGAGCAGAAATAATTGAATTTCGAGAGTCTTCATGTTGAGATAACGCCGCGGACAGAGTTTTTAATGTCGCTTCGTCATTTTGCTGATTTAATTTTGAAGTGCCAAAAATCATTAATAACCCAAAAGTTATTGAGCCAATAAGCAAAATAAGCGATACGATTTTTGTCATATTTGTCGCTTATTAAAATTATACTATAATTAAGAAGATGATGCAGACATTTAGATATCCCCAGCTTAGATAATGAACAAAATCACTTGCTCAGTTTTAATATGGCTTTTCGTGTTCGGAGGATTATTATTTTTTGGCGGCAGAATACTGACTATTTTTCCTTGTACATATAATCCGGGTACACTGGTATTAACTATCAGTCCGCCAAAGGGAGGCACTTATTTGTATATCCCTGGAGTCTCGCGACTATTTTCTTATTTTTCTCTTAAGCCCGGCAGCTGGGTGTTAGGAAGCGCTTTTCCGGGAGCCACTTGTTTCTATTGGGCAGAAAGCCATGGCGATTGGAGTGTCAGATCGTTTAGTGTTCCCGGCACAATAATGATGATGGGGACAAGTAAATTATAAGGTTCTTAGTCTAATCTATCGTCATCGCAAGACGATAGATTGTCTCTATGCTCAAATTTTGCGGGCGTTCATTGCCTTGCAAGCCGACGGAGCGCAAGATTTTTAAAATTTCATCTTTTTTTATCTGCTGGTTTGTTTCGCTATCAAGCAGGCCATGCCTATCGGCAGGCGGGTTAGCGGACCAGCCATCTGACAAATTATTTAAAATGGTTTTTCGCGGTTGTTTGAACAAAATTTTAATAAGAGCATAATATTTTTCTAATAACACCTTCCTTGCGATAGCAGGCAAAGTGTTATTGTTTGGAATAAGTTTTATAATCGCCGATTCTACTTCCGGCGGTGGAGAAAAATCCCCAGGTTTTAAATACCCGATTATTTTTGGTTCAGCCCAGATTTGAGTAGCGGCAGCTAACAAATTCATTTTAGGCGGCTGGGCAGCAACGCGCTCCGCAACTTCTTTTTGGACTGTCAAAACAATTAATTCAGGTTTATTTTCCAATGCGCTCAAAATTCTTAAAAGCTTTCCGGTGATGTAATAAGGAATGTTGCCGACTACTTTAAAGCGTTTAGCGGTTAAAGTGCGGCGTTTAGAAATTTCAAGTAGAACTTTTAATGCATCCCCAGCAATTATTTCTAAATTTTGTTTATCAAGCCCGTCTTTAAATTTTTCTTTTAAATATTGTACTAAGTTTTTATCTTTCTCAATCGCGATAATCTTACAGCCAATTTTTTGGTATTCTTCCGCGAGCGGAAGGGTTAACGCTCCCTCCCCCGGCCCAATTTCAATTATTGTGTCATTTTTTCGCAGGTCCAAAGCGGCGATAATCCGCTCTATTGCTGACTTATTAATCAAAAAATGCTGTCCTAAGCGTTGGCGCATAACCCTTATTATACCTTTACCGCCTAAGAGGTTAAACATTGACAAAATGCCTTAAATATGCTATACTTTTATTAGTTTGAACATTGAAAATTAAAGTTTTTCTTTTTTGAAACGGAGGGTTTATGAAGCTTTTTACAGCTTCACTTGTGGCGCTTGTGGTTTTCTTGGTTCCCAATGTTCTGTTCGCGCAAGAAAACGAAGGTGGCGAGAAAGACGCGGCGTATCTCAATTTGAGATACTCTCACAATTTCTCTCACTCGAAATTTCTGGACAGAGACAACATCGCGGAATTGGCCATGGCGCCGATTTCGTTGGTGAACGAAGTTGTTTCCGAGGAATTCGGCGATAGCTCGTTGACCATAAAGTTATCACTAGCGGTAGCCGCGGTGATAATTGAGGGACCGATTCTGAAAGTCGCCCATGAATACGGGCACTTTTCGGCTCATTCCAAAGGCGAGTTTTACGACTATGCCTTTGAGAAGGATCCGATATCTTTTAGGAAGCGGTCTCTCAGTTACATTGTCCCGCGGGTCTATGCTGACAGCCTGGGCTTGGGACTAGTTGATGATTACTACGCAAACAATGACTGGGACAAGATTAGCGCGGAACTGAAAGGGCGGCCGGATGCCTATCAAAGGTTCTGGGCTGCGCAGTATGCCAGCGGACTCAACGAGGAAGAAGTGATCCGAACCCGTTTGGCCAAGCGCATTACCGATGGACAGTTTTTCAGCTTGGACACAGTTCCTTATTTTTTGACAGCGCTCTCAACGATTACTTACAACGAGAATGACTTGGATGAGTACGTTAGCGCGTTGGAAAAAAGAGGGATTAGCACATCCGAAAATCAAATCAGAGCTATTTCAGCTTTGAGGTTGTTGAGCGGATCTTCTATCGCGGCGGCGAAAATCGGTTACGGATGGTTAAGTGGCAATAGTGTCGCAACCGATATTTCAAGCGTCGACATGAAAACTTCCGTCGGAACATTTAAGATGTACTGGCCGGAAGTGGAAACCTATTTGTCGGAAGAAGGGCCGACGGTTAAGGTTGTTGTGCCGATAATTCCCGAATTTTCCGGAATGGAAATGAGGGTGAGCTACGAGCAAGCGTTGCAAGCGACAAAAGAAGGCGGGCTGGAGATACGGCAAAAACTGACTTCTTTTTTGACTGCTTCGGTTGCTAGCTTCAAAAACAGCGATGACGGCACGTGGTGCGAAGGCGGAATGGCAGTGAGGCCGATAAAGTGGTTGGAATTAGGATTAACCGCTTATCGAGCCGATGGCTATACGCTTCATCGCGATCTTTACGGAGCCACATATAGCTTCAATAAAGATCGTGAAAGCGGCGTGAAAGCCACCGTCGGATTGTCTCTTGCCTTTTGACCCTCCTTTCATCAAGCCCCGTTAGATTCACATCTAACGGGGCTTTTAAAATAACACTAACCTCGCTATCGCAAGGAAGGTGTTGTTGTGAGGATTTTATATCTCATTAAATTTATTCAATATAAATTTCTTCTTCATCTGGGAGGTCACGGTGCTTGTTTCCCAAACTTATAAATTCCGTAAGTTCCGGCGGAATTTCGTAAAGAAATCTTGACGGCAGATTATAAAAAGACAGGCAAAGTTTGTTTTTGGCGCGAGTCATCGCGACATACATCAAGCGGCGTTCTTCTTCCAAGTCGTCTTGTGAGCCGCAGGACATTTGGTGCGGCAATAAACTTTCGCTGCAACCGATAACGAATACATTATCAAACTCCAATCCTTTGGCGAGGTGGACGGTCATTAAGTTGACATTTGACGCCTGATTTTTGACATTTGACTTGGGGGAGTCGACTGATTGCAGAAGAGAAACCCGTTCTAAAAATTCCGACAGATCTTTGAACTCGGAAGCAAATACAATAAGCTCGTTGATGTTTTCAACGCGTTCGCGGGAGTTTTTAAACTTTTTGTCTAGAAATTCAAAATAATTGCCGTTCTCCAAAAAGAAATTTATCAATTGCAGAATGGAAAGCTCTTTCCCGAGTCGCGGCAATTCTTGGCAAAGATATTTCGCGGTTTCTTTCGGAAGTGTTTTAGCTAGTCGTTCCGCGCTGATTCCGTCTCTCGGATTAAACGCTACCCGCAAAGCGGCGACGATATCTTTTATTTCCTTTCTTTCATAAAATTTTAATCCGCCGAAGATTTTATATGGAATTTGATTGACTATTAATTCTTGTTCAATCGCGCGAGATTGAGCGTTGGTTCTGTATAATATTGCCATTGTTGGCTGTTTATCATTTGTTGTTTGCTGATTAATCGTATCAGCGACAAAGCCAGCTTCTTGTTCCGCGTCGCTCGTTTCAATAACTTTAATTAGTCCCCCCGCTTCGTTATTTGTCCAAAGCTCTTTTGGTTTTTGAAATTTATTATTTTTAATGACTTCTGAAGCGGCGGTGATAATGTTTCCGGTGGAGCGGTAATTTTGTTCTAATTTAACGACTTTAGCGGCCGGCCAGTCGCTTTCAAAATTCAAAAAATTTCGGAAATCCGATCCGCGGAACGCGTAAATGCTCTGCGCGTCGTCCCCGACCACGCTTAAATTCTTGTGTTCTTGCGCCAATAATTTAACAAATTGATATTGTGAAGTATTCACATCCTGATATTCGTCAACCAGAATATATTGGAATTGTTTTTGATATTTTTTCAGAATTTCCGGTTCGTTTTTGAAAAGCCAGACCACTTTTTCAATTAAATCGTCAAAATCAAAGCCATTATTTTGAATCAACAGTTCCTCGTATTTTTTAAAAATCGCCAGGCCTCTTTTATCTAAATATTCTTCGGGGTCCAGCAATTCATTTTTAACGCTGGATATTTGTCCGCGAACAGCCGTGGGATTACATTGTTCCTTTGAAATATCCAAACTTTTCATTGCGGTTTTTATCAAGCTTAGGGCGTCATCTTCGTCAAAAATTGTAAAAGCGGCGGTTCGTTTAGCCGATTTAGCTTCATTTTTCAAAATTCTAGCGCCGAGAGAGTGAAAAGTTCCTATAAATGGCTCGCTTGCTGACATTTGACTCATCGCGCGGGATTTCATCTCGTTTGCCGCCTTGTTTGTGAATGTGATGGCGATAATATTTTCCGGATGGATTCCGTTTTCAAGAAATTTTACCAATCGGCCGGTTAAGGTCTTGGTTTTTCCCGATCCGGCGCCGGCAACTATCAAAAGAGGGCCGTTTTTATGCTCTATTGCTTCCAATTGTCGCGGATTAAGTTCCATGGTATAATAAGGGTATTAATACTGTATATCAAAAACTCAATAAAATTAAGCTTTCAACAACCGTTATACCGGTTGTTTTGATTTTGGGAGCAACTTTACTGAACCTTATTTTAATGGGCGGTGGTCGGTCGGGCTTAGATACATTCGGCGGTCCGGAGGCGCTTGCCAGCGTTGCGGGGGCTTTCTCTGATTCGTTGGAGTCGGACAATAATCCGTTGGAAGAATTTAGGGCTTCATCCTCTGATGAAGATTTCGCGGGATTTATTTTGATTGACGAATCTTCGTTTCTTGGAGCCTCAAACCCGTTAAGCGATATTTTGCCGACACGCGACGGCTTGATGGTTTATAAAGTGCAGGCCGGCGATACTTTATCGCAAATAGCCGCGAGATTTGGAATTTCTCTGAATACGATTTTGTGGGCAAATTCCAATTTGCGTTCTAATTTTATCAGCCCCGGGCAGGAGATTATGATTTTGCCGATTTCCGGAGTGGCGCACGTCGTGGAAGATGGGGAAACCGTTTCTTCAATCGCCAATCTTTATCAGGTTGACGCTGAAAAAATATTAAAATATAACCCGAAAGCGTCTATGGCCGGTTTGCCGATGGGGACAACTTTAATTATTCCAGGAGCAAAACCGATTAAATCTTTGTCGCGGTCTTCGGCTAGCGGTTTAATGGATATCCCAGGTTACTTTATTATGCCGACAAAAGGATGGAATTGGGGGCGGCTACATCCGACGAACGCCGTTGATATTGCCAATGCTTGCGGCACGCCTATTTATGCCGCAGCCGAAGGGCTTGTTACAGATGAAAAATCTTATGGCTGGAACGGCGGATACGGTCATTTTATTGACATTGAACATCCGAACAATACCTTAACTCGCTATTCTCATACTCAAACGAATGTGGTTTCCGTTGGCGATTATGTTTTACAAGGCGATTTGATAGGTTATATCGGGAATACCGGAAACACGCATGGTCCAACGGGCTGCCATTTGCATTTTGAGGTTAGAGGAGCGAAGAACCCGTTTGTTAAATAGGCCGATGCGAAAATACGAAATCAATGCGAATTATGCGAAGTGATATTATTTTCCCAGAATTATCTTATAAATTATAGGAGGCAACCCCGGCACTAAATTTTGCGAGTAGCTCCACGGCGAATCGCTTCGCCTAAGAAGTGTGCCTATTCGGCACGCGCGCTTCGCAAGAGATAAACACATTTTAGAATTTTTCATTATTCACTTTAAGAACAACGGCAAAATTAGTGCGGGGTTATTGTTTTCTAGATAAATTTCTAATCCGCCAGCTGGCGGATTAGAAATTTATAGAAAGCCAATAAAAAAACCCGCACCTTACTGTTGATCCCCGAAAGCGCATTTAAGCGCAATTCAAGGGTGTCTAGGTGCGGGTTAAGGTTTAATTGTGACTCATTCGTCGGAGCTTGATCACGTTTTCCTTAGCGCGCAGTTCCGCCATTCTGACATAGCGGAGCTTGCTGGAGAATCCTTGTCCCCTGCGTCGCGTATTGCTGACGACAAGAGGATAGACCAGCGCGAACTTGTCCAGGATTTTCGCCATCTTTTGGATGACCGTAACGCCGCTTTCGTAAACTCCGGCGATCAAGGCTTGCGGGACGACTTGATTGAATTCGATGTCAACAATCAATTTGTTGATTTCGCCAGCCGCGTCCGCGATGCCTGCGAGCCAGGCGGTTTCCGGAACGACCATTTCTTGGTCGTCGGGTATTTGGGGTTCGCTGTCGTCGCCGATCAGGGACGGATAGAATTTGATGAGTACCATCAATTCAATCATTTCCTGCGCGGCGTCATTGCGGAATTCCCACATTTTGTCTTCCGGCAGATTGAGCTTTTCCAGCTCATCAAATGCCATCTGACATTCCGTAAAACGAATCTCGGCCTCAAATATACTTCCCTTTCCGAGTTCGTTGATTCCGACTTTTGAGAGGTGACAAATTTTGTTTCGGAATTGGTGCGCCCGGCCGATATGTCGGCGTTGTTCCTCAAAGTGTTCAAGCATTCCTTCAGCAGCAGTGCGGGTCAAATGGCTTTCTCTGGGTACCAACATAGAACCTCCTTCACAA
>JBBTTV010000026.1:0-7894 GCA_038064115.1 Patescibacteria group bacterium | reverse complement strand
TCTCTCTCGGCGCATTTCCATTCGGTTTGAATAGATAACGAATGAACCAAGCAAATGCGCCTCCGAGATGTTCCTCAAGGCAATCTGCCTTCAGCTAAAATCAGAAGGCGGCTAGTTATAAACAAATTACTCCGATAAGCTTATCTCCACCGGAAAGCGTCATAATTTTCACTCCTTGGGCATCTCGGCCAGTGACGCGCACGCTGGCAATTTGAGTGCGGATAATTTGGCCCTTCGCGGAAAGCGCCAATAATTCTTCTTGTTCATCAATCAGATGCGCGGAAACAAGCGAACCGGTTTTGGAAGTAATTTTAGCGGTTTTAATTCCGGAACCGCCGCGATTTTGGACTTTGTAACTTGTCAAAGTAGTTTGCTTTCCGAAGCCGTTCGCCATGACAACCATCAAATTTATTTTTTTATCTTTAGTTTTTTCTTCCGCGATAACATCCATAGAAGCAACTTTGTCGTTTTTTCTCAATCTGATGGCGCGCACTCCCGAGGCAGTCCGTCCCATTGGCCGGATTTGGGATTCTTTAAATCTGATTGCCTGGCCGAGAACAGAAGTGACGATTGTATGGTCGCCTTTAGTAACCAGGCCAACTTTCCGCAAGAGGTCGTCTTTTTTAAGCGAGATGGCAATGATGCCGTTGCGGCGAACATTGTCAAAATCTTCCAATAAAGTTTTTTTAATCATTCCGTTATTGGTAATCATTATCAAGGCGCCGTCTTTTTTCATGTCATCGGAATAAGTAATCATAGTCGTGATGTTTTCCTGCGTCGGTATCTGAAGGAAGTTTTGTATCGGTTTGCCTTTTGCCGTCCTGCTGGCTACGGGAATTTCATAAACCTTTGTTTGAAAAACGCGGCCTTTGTCCGTGAAGAAAAGAATGTTGTCATGAGTTATTGCTCCGACAAAATGAGTTAAAAAGTCTTCTTCGGCAACTTCCGAACCTATTAATCCTTTGCCGCCGCGCCGTTGCGAGTGGAACGCGGTTGGCGCCATCCGTTTTATATATCCGCCCTTGGAAAGAGTAATAACGGTTTCTTCTTTGGGGATTAAATCTTCTTGCTTAAATTCTTTTAATCCGCCGGCAATTACCTTAGTTTTTCGTTCGCCGCCGTATTTATCTTTCAATTCTTTCAATTCAGTTTTAATGACGGACAAAATTTTTGCCGGACTTTTCAGCAAAAGCTGGAGTTCAGCGATTAATTTTTTCTTTTCTTTAAGCTCGTCTTCAATTTTTTGCCGTTCCAGATTGGCTAAAGTCTGGAGTTTCATTTCCAAGATAGCGGTTGCCTGTACATCGGAGAATTTGAAGTTTTTAATCAAATTTTTATGGGCATCTTCGCGATCTTTTGATTTTTTGATTGTGGAAATAACTTTATCTATCACCGACAAAGCCTTGGCCAAGCCCGTCAAAATATGGGCGCGCTCCTCGGCTTTTTTAAGGTCAAATTCAGTGCGTTTCCTGACGATTTCTTTGCGATGGTCAATGTAAGCCTGAAGAATATCTTTCAGCGACAAAAGCCGCGGCTGCAAGCCGTTAATCAAGGCAATCATATTAAGATTAAAATTTTTCTGAAGGTCGGTTTGTTGGTAAAGCTGGTTAAGAATTTTTTGCGGCACCGCGTCGTTTTTTAGTTCAATAACAATACGCAGTCCTTCGCGGTCGGATTCGTCGCGGACATCCCTGATGCCTTCAATTTTTTTCTCCGTCACCAATTCGGCAATTTTTATAAGCAGTTCCGATTTATTGACTTGATAGGGGATTTCGGAGATTTCAATAATAAATTGTTTTCCGCTCTCCTTTATTTCAGCCGCCGCTCTGGTGGTAATACTGCCGCGGCCGGTGGCGTACGCTTCGGCAATCGCTTTTTTATCATAAATAACTCCTCCAGTAGGAAAATCCGGCCCTTGCACGAATTGCATTAAATCACTGGAAGTAGCTTTTGAGTCATCGATTAAATGCAGCGCGGCATCCGCGATTTCGTTTAAATTGTGCGGCGGAATGTTGGTTGCCATGCCGACGGCGATGCCGACGGTGCCGTTGAGCAAAAGATTGGGCAATTTGGCGGGAAGCACTTTGGGTTCTTGTCTTGCTCCGTCGTAAGTCGGTTGCCAGTCAACGCTTTCTTTTTCAATATCAACCATCATTTCATCGGCAATTTTTGAAAGGCGGGCCTCTGTATAGCGGTAAGCGGCTGCGCTGTCGCCGTCAATGCTTCCGAAGTTTCCTTGTCCTTCAATTAACGGATAACGCAAAGAAAAATCCTGCGCCATTCTGACCATGGAATCATAAACCGCCTGATCGCCGTGAGGATGATATTTACCCAACACTTCACCGACGACGTTCGCCGATTTTTTAAATTTGGCCGTATGCCGCAGGCCGGAATCCCACATTGACCACAAAATACGGCGATGAACAGGTTTCAAGCCGTCGCGAACATCCGGCAACGCGCGCGACACAATGACGGACATTGCGTAGTCCAAATACGATTCTTTTAATTCCGCGGTTATGTCGCGATTTTCAATTTTATTAAATTGTTTTTTTTCTTGATCCATCCCGTTAGAGACAGGTCGTCTTTAGACGACCGTAAATTAACCGATTTCTCGGCTCTACGCGACTTTTTATGTTACTGACTTTGTTTATCATGTTGAATAAAATTAGTTGTCTCTAACGGGATCCATATTACGGCAATTGAATTGATAGCGTTTCTTCTAAATTTTCCAAAACAAAATTTCTTTCCGGCGCTTTGATAGTTAATGATTTTTTCGTGTTTATTTTTTCCATCAGCACGCTGAATCCTGCGGCTAATGTTTTTTTGATATGGGTTAACTGGTTTTCGTTTTGCTGAATTTCTTCAGTTGCCGCCATGCCAGACGGCGGCGCTACTCTCGGGAGAGTAAGATTAAAATACCCAACCCATAGCGAGATTACCAGCGCCATGGTTATTCCGCTTAAAATAATTAACCAGCGTTTTTTTGTATTTTCATTTTCATCGCGCAAGTTTTTTATAAAATTTTTAATTCCCCCAATCATACTTTTATCATTATCAGCTGGATTTTATCTCCGATATCCTTTTTCTTGATAGTCAATTTTTCCTGAACTGTTATTTTATGTTCAAATTCTTTTTCTGCGTCGCCGGAATTTTTAAAATAAGAAGCAATGATGATTTTTGGCTCCAGTTGTTTGATGAATTTCGCTGATTCCGGCGGAGCGAAAATAATATCCACATCGCCGATTTTTTCTATTATTTCCGTTTCCGGCAATTTTTCCGGATTGCCCAAAAAAACCAACGATATATCCTCCGCTTTTATTTTATAAATCGTTTCTAATATTTTGCTCTTGGCATTGGCGTTTACGGGGAATCCGCTGATTTCAATTTCTTGAAATTCATATTCTCCGGGCCCGGACATGGTCGGTATTAATGGCTGTGCTGGCTGCAAGGGAAGGGGAGTTTTTGTTTTTAAAATCGCATCCGCCTTCATCCGATTGTCCAATGGGTCAATGACAATAGCCAGACCGCCGCTTTGAATTTTAAAGTATCCATCGCCGTGAGAAGTAATAATCATTGTATTATTTTAACATTTTTTAGGCCAAAAAACAATAGGAATTTTGCCGGGGGTTGATTTCAAATTTATTTTAATGTAGTATGTAAGTTACTATATATACTATATGAAGAAAGACACCTATTTGGCGGAATTTCTTAAAACTAACACAAATTTAATAAACGTTTTAAAAGAAGGCGATTTGGTGAGCGCGGAATTAATTGAGAAAGCTCCGCGAGCTGTTTATTTTAATTTAGGTTCTTTTAGCACCGGCATCGTTTATGGCGTTGAACTTTCAAACGCCAGTCAAATAGTCAAAGGACTGAAAGTCGGCGACAAGGCATCGGCAAAAGTTATAGAACTGGAAAATGAAAATGGCTATGTTGAATTGTCTTTGGCTTCAGCTGATAAGCAAAAAGCATGGCAGGAAATTAAAGAATTGCAGGATCGCGGAGAAATTTTAACTGTCAAGATTATTTCCGCTAATTCCGGCGGTCTTTTGGCGCAAGTCAATAAGTTAGACGCGTTTTTGCCGGTATCGCAGCTTTCCGCCGACCATTATCCGAGAGTTGACGATGGCGATAAGGCGAAAATTTTGGAAGAATTGCAAAAATTAGTCGGCCAGGATTTACAGGCGAAAATTTTGGACATCAACCCCCGTGCGCATAAATTGATTCTTTCTGAAAGGGAAATTGCCGCCGCGAATGTCAAAGAGCTTCTCGCAAAATATAAAGTTGGCGATATTGTGGAAGGCATCGTTTCCGGCCTTGCCGATTTCGGCGCTTTTATCCGTTTCGCGGACAATCCTGACATTGAAGGCTTAATTCATATTTCCGAGTTGGATTACCGGATTATTGACAGTCCGAAAGAAATAGTAAAAGTAGATGATGTTGTTAAGGCAAAAATTATTGAAATAAAGGACGGCCGCGTTTCGCTTTCATTAAAAGCGTTACAGCCGGATCCGTGGCTTGGCGTTGGCGATAAATACAAAGCCAGTCAGGAAGTTGAAGGCGCCGTGGCGAAATTTAATCCGTATGGCGCGGTTATTAATTTGGTAGACGGGCTTCAGGGATTAATTCACGTTTCTGAATTTGGCGGCACGGAAGAAATGAAAAAGAAAATTGAACCGGGCAAATCTTACCATTTTGTCATTGATGCCGTAAAAGCCGAAGAAAAAAGAATCATTTTAAAGTTAAAGAAATAGTGATAAACTAAATAAAAGCATGCTTACATTGCGAAAAAAGAAAATTATTATAAAAGAGCATGGCGAACACGAAACCGATTCCGGCTCTGTTGCCGTGCAAGTAGGTCTTTTGAGCAAAAGGATTGACGAACTGGCCAGCCATCTGAAAAAACATTCTAAGGATCAGCATTCCCGCAGAGGATTACTTAAAATGGTTGGCAAACGCCGCCGTCTTTTGGTTTATTTAGAAAAACACGATAGCAAAAAGTATAATTCAACAATTAAAAAACTGGGGCTCAAAAAATAAGGGCTTTGTATAAATTGTTATCGTCTGCAGACTCAAAAATTTAAACATAATTGGTATGCTAAAAAACAAAGAGCAAAGAGTAGGAATTTTTATAGACGTTCAAAACCTTTATCACTCTGCCAAGAATTTATATAAGGCCAGAGTAAACTTCAAAGAACTGGTCAAGAGCTTGTTGGGTGGTAGAAAATTAATACGTGTCATCGCATATGTGGTAAAGACAGAAGCCACGGAAGGAGAATCGGCTTTTTTTGATGCTTTAAAACAAGCCGGAATTGAGTTGAGAATGAAAGATATTCAGATTTATCCCGGAGGAATGAAAAAAGCTGATTGGGATGTGGGAATGGCGGTGGACGCGATCAGAATGGCTGGGATGGTGGATGTGGTTGTTTTGGTTACCGGCGATGGCGATTTTATACCGTTGGTGGATTATGTGAAATGGGGCTTGGGCAGAGGAGTGGAAGTCGCGGCATTCAGTCGTACCGCTTCCGCGAAACTGAAAGAAGAAGCCGATGTATTTATCGCGATTGAAGAAATTCCGAAGGCGCTGATTAAGAAATAAAGAACATCCGCAGAAATTAACAAAAGGCGAGTTTTAATTTATAAAATTTTTTAAATATGAATTTAGAACGCAAACAATATAAAACAGAATATCAAGGCCGGCCGTTAAGTTTTGAAATTTCCCGTTTGGCGGAACAGGCAACGGCGGCGGTTTTAGGCCGTTACGGCGACACCGCGGTTTTGGCGACCGTAGTAATGGGCGACAAAGAAGAGGACATAGATTATTTCCCGCTTAAAGTTGATTATGAAGAACGTTTTTACGCCGCAGGGAAAATTTTAGGCAGTCGTTTTGTTCGTCGTGAGGGCAGACCGTCCGATGAGGCGGTTTTATCCGGACGCGTTATTGACCGGACGATTCGCCCGCTTTTTGACCAACGATTGCGCAGGGAAGTTCAGATTGTCGCGACAGTTTTAGAAATTGACGAAGAGAATGACCCGGATTTCATCGCTTTGCTCACCACATCTTTAGCATTAAGTATTTCAAAAATTCCGTGGGGAGGGCCGGTGGCCGGTTTGAAGCTTTTTCATGACGGTAAGAAGCTGGTAATTAACCCGCTTAATTCTGAATTGAAAGAACGTTGGCCGGTGGATCGCGGATTTTTGGGTTTTGTTTCCGGTACGCAGGACAGAATCAACATGATTGAAATGGAAGCATTGGACGGAGAAGAAGACGTTGTCGCGAAGGCATTCGTGGACGCTCAAAAAGAAATTTCCGGATTGATTGAATGGCAACAAACAATAATTAAAGAAATCGGCGCTCCGAAAGAAACCGTGCATTTGGCGACCCCGGACGAATCTTTGATAAAAACAGTCAAAGCGTTTTTGAATGACGGAGGAAAATTGGAATCAGCGGTTTACGCGAAAACAAAACAAGAGCGATCGTTAAAAACTTCGGAATTGAAAGAAGCTCTTAAAGGACATCTTTTGACCGAGAGAATAGAAGAAAAAGAAATTGCCGCGGCGGAACATATTTTTGACAGTGAAATTGACGAATTGATTCATCGTAAAATTTTGGATTCAGACAAACGTCCTGACGGCAGGAAATTAGATGAAGTCCGTGACTTATATTGCGAAGTCGGTTTGTTTAAGCGCGTTCATGGCTCTGCGTTATTCGTGAGAGGCAATACTCAAGCATTGGTTATGACCACTATCGCGCCGCCTGGTTCAGAGCAATTGGTGGAAACGATGGAAACTTCCGGAAAGCGCAAATTTATTTTGCATTATAATTTTCCGCCATACTCCGTCGGAGAAGTTGGCAGAGTCGGCGCTCCCGGCAGACGTGAAATTGGCCACGGAGCTTTAGCGGAAAAAGCGGTGCGAAATTTAATTCCTTCGACAGAAGAATTTCCTTATGTTATTCGTGTTGTTTCTGAAATCGTTTCTTCAAACGGTTCTTCCTCCATGGCAACAGTTTGCGGCGCGTCGCTTTCTTTAATGGACGCGGGAGTGCCTATTAAAAAATCGGTTGCCGGAATCGCGATGGGACTGATGGTGGGCGAAGGCGGAAAATACAAAGTGCTGACCGATATTCAGGGGCCGGAAGACCATCATGGCGATATGGATCTCAAAGTTGCTGGTAGCGTTGACGGCATTCGAGCGATTCAAATGGACGTCAAAATAGACGGATTGACGAACCAAATGTTGGCGGACGCGCTTAAGCAAACAAAAAAAGCTCGTTTGGAGATTTTGAATGTTATGAATAAAACAATTTCTGAAGCCAGAAAAGAAATTTCTCCGTACGCGCCGAAAATTTTAACAATCACTATTCCGCCTTCTAAAATCGGAGAATTAATCGGTCCGGGAGGAAAGGTTATTAATGGCATCATTGAAAGAACCGGCGCTTTGACGATTGATATTGAAGAAACCGGAAAAGTATTTATTGCCGGAGCTAACAAAGAAATCGCCGAAGCGGCATATCGGGAAGTGGAAGGATTAATGAAAGATTATTTAGTCGGAGATATTGTTGAAGGAAAAGTAGTAAAGATTTTGGATTTTGGAGCGATTGTTGAATTTGGAGGCGGACGCGACGGTATGATCCACGTTTCGGAGCTCAAAGAGGGTTATGTTAAGAAAGTTGAAGATGTGGTGAAATTAGGCGACAAAGTTCGCGCGAAGATTATCAAAGTTGATCCCAACGGTAAAATCGGACTCACTTTAAGAGGAGTATAAAAGCTTATCCACACCCTTCGGTGTGGATTTGTGTTAATATCTTAATATGGATCCCGTTAGAGACAACCTAAATTTATTCAACATGATAAACAAAGTCAGTAACATAAAAAGTCGCGTAGAGCCGAGA
>JBBTTV010000025.1:18645-20994 GCA_038064115.1 Patescibacteria group bacterium | reverse complement strand
AACCGGATGAGCGGCGTTCGTCGTGCAAGAACCGTTAGAAGAAATTTTACAATTTTTAAATTCTTCTTCGTTTACTCCCAGCAGAATTGTTTTGGCGTCATCCCTTTCTTCGTCCTTCGCCGGAGCGGTAATTACCACGCGTTTAGCGCCAGCCCCTAAATGAGCGGATGCTTTTTCAAAAGACTCAAAAGCGCCGGTTGACTCCACCGCTACATCAATTTTTAAATCTTTCCAAGGAAGTTTTGCCGGATCTTTTTCTTGAACGATTATTATTTTCTTTCCGTCTACTTCTAAAAATCCTCCCAGACCGCTTGAGTCGCGTTCAAATTTAACTTCTTTACCGTAATTTCGGTAAACCGAATCGTATTTAAGCAAATAAGCGAGATTTTCTATATCTCCCAAATCATTAATGGCCACGATATCCAAATCTTTATGACCATAGGCCTGGCGGAAAAATAATCGCCCAATTCTGCCAAAACCGTTTATTGCTATGCGAGCTTTTGCCATAATATTTTGTTGATATTATTATAACTCACTCCTGCGCCCATTTAAACGGATGAATGGTAACAGCCCCAAAGCCATCATGACCGCTCCATAAATAAACGCCGCGGTTTGCCCCCAAAAAGTCCAGATTGTTCCGCCAATCAAACCAGCCAACAAAGAAGAAACGCCTATTGCCGCCGCTAAAAATCCCTGTCCACTGGCAAGAATTTCATGATTAACCAATTTACTGGCCAAAGCCCTGCCTACGCCGTCGGTCATCGCTGAATATAAACCCAGAATAATGAAACCTAAAATAATCGCTTTTGGAGTTGAAAAAGCGGCGAAAATCAAATACGCGACAATAGCCGCGCTGAATCCTCCAACCAATACTTTTTTTTGACCAATTTTGTCGGAAAGCCGCCCAAAAGGAATAGAAAAAAACGCAAAAGAAATGTTATAAACCAAATACATCAGTGGAATATAAACGCCTATAGAACCGATATCTTGGGATTTCAAAAGTATTAACGACAGCGGCATTACCCCTGTGCCAAAAACAAATACCGCGGCGATAAACAGCTTAAACTGCCTGGTAAATTTATTCAAAGAAAAACTGAAAGGCGCGGCCACTCGAAGAGGTTCAGTTTCCGGATTATGAGCTTCCTTAACGAACACAAAAGACAGAACGGCAAAAATACCGACTCCAAAAGCAATAAAAAATAAAGTGCGGTAATCACCCGCAACCAATGGCAAAATAAAAACGGCGGCCAACGGCCCTAAAACGGCCCCGATGGTATCCATGGTCCTCTGATAACCGAAAGATTTTCCAACTTCTTCTTTTTCCACCGATTCCGCCAACAACGCGTCGCGAGGCGCGTCTCTAAAACCTTTTCCTACGCGATCAACGGCGCGAATCACGAAAACCTGCCAAAAATTTCCGACTAAAGCTAAAATCCAGCGAGTGAACACGGACAAACCATAACCGCTGACGGCAAAAATTTTCCGCTTGTGAATTTTATCAGAAAACCAGCCGAAAAAGATTTTCAAAACGCTGGCAAGCGCGTCGGCAAAACCCTCAAGAAAACCAAGAAAAATCGGCGGCGCGCCTAGAACGGTGGTTAAAAACGCCGGCATTACGGCTATTATCATTTCCGCGGAAAAATCATTGAACAAACTGACAAGACCGAGAAAAAATACGTTAGGAACTAATCCAAGTACGCGCTTCATTTGTTTAAGCTTATCACATCGCCTACTCTTATGCCTTTTGCCGAAGCTGTCCCTGCATTTACCTCCAAAACCTTGTCCACCGGTTCGGGCGAGGAATAAATAGTTAGCTGGTCGCCCGTTTCCGGTTCAGCGCCATAAACAATTCCGGCAATTCTTTCGCCGTCAATCCAAATAATATCCAGGGAAAGTTTCATTTCTTTCATCCAAAATTTTTGAACGCTTTTTTCCGGAAAAACAAAAAGCATGCCTTCGTTATTTCCAAGCGCCTCCCGCCCCGATAAACCTTTTATTCTGGCCGATTGAGTATCCGCTAATTCAACTTTAATTTCCGTGTTTCCGATTATTACGGTTGATCCTTTACCAAAATTCAAATCACCGGTTGTTATAAATTTAACTGTTGTCACAACAACAATCAGCGTTAAGAAAAAACTAACCGCCAATAAAAATTTTTTAATCATGGGTTAAGTGAAAAATAATTACGGCGAACGCTATGGCTACGTTTAATGATTCTTTGCCGGGAGTTTTTTGATATCGCGGGTGATTGGCTTGCCGAATCATCGCGCCGCGCATCGGTATTTCCAAAACTTTATCAACTTTGCGCAAAAGCGCTTTTGATATTCCTCTAATTTCATTGCCCATTAT
>JBBTTV010000025.1:5600-18545 GCA_038064115.1 Patescibacteria group bacterium | reverse complement strand
TATCAACTTTGCGCAAAAGCGCTTTTGATATTCCTCTAATTTCATTGCCCATTATTAAAGCGACTTTGGAATTTTTTCCGCCAGCTGGCGGATTAATTTTGAATTTGTTATATGGGATTGAAGTTTTGCTCTGTTCCACCGCCAAAATTTTATATCCTTCTTTTTTCAGTTTCGCGATTAAATCCGCCGCTCTTCCGCGCTTCTCCCAATCAATGCTTTTTTCCGCGCCCAAAGACACTTTGGAAAATTGTGGACGAATTTTTCCAAAACGATCAAAAGGAGTCGGCGTAATTCCGCACAAATATATTTTTTCCGCTCCGGCGGCATCGGCAGTACGGAAAATTGAACCGACATTGTGCAAGCTTCTGATGTTTTGCAAAATAACTATCATTTCTATATTATAACCTATAGTTCTTTATTATTCAGAAAAGGAGTAAAAATGGCAAAGCTTGTCATCGGTTTGGTCGGCGAAAAAGGCGGGGGAAAAGGTAAATTTACCGAACTGATAAAAGAGTGGGCTAAAATAGTTACTTGTAAATTTCCCACCGTCAAATCCACGCGATTTTCTGACGTTTTAAACGACATTCTTAAAATTCTTTCCGTCTCTCCGTCGCGAGAAAATCTGCAAAAATTAGTTTTGAATCTTAAGAACGCTTATGGGCCGGATATTTTAACCAATGCCGTTCACAATCGCGTATTGAATGAAGAATCTGACATTGTTATTCTTGACGGAATAAGATGGCCAACCGACGAGCAAATGCTTCGTAAATTTCCAAATAACATCTTGGTTTATATTACCGCCGACGCGAAAATCAGATACGAAAGAACAAAAATTCGCGGAGAAAAAGCGGGCGAAAGCGAAGCTTCTTTTGAACAATTCCAAAAAGAGGAACAAGTGGAAACCGAAATTTTTATTCCGCAAATCGGATCGCGCGCTGATATAAAAATACGAAATAATGGAACAATAGAAGAATTTGAAGATGAAATAAGAAATTTTTACGAACAATATATTAAAAAAGCCTTGAGATAACTCAAGGCTTTTTGATAAGAGTGATAAGGTTTGTAACCTTATCATAGAGAGGTTTGTCTATGAAGCCGTACTCCCAAAGCGTAATCAGCTTTAGCTGACACGGCGCCAATTCCCGCGCGGATTTCCGTTTGATGTCATCTAAAACGGATTTCTTTCCGCTGGCAACAAGATAAACCTGCTTCGTCCACTCGGCGATGTCTTCCAGCGCGGATTCTTGCCCGTACGGGGTAAGCTCTCCGCCTTTGATGCAACACCAATCATACAAAAATCTTTTGTTGGAGTCGCACAAAAAACGAGTGTACGCATGGCCGGCTTCGTGCCACAAAACCTCCGGCCGATCAATCAAAACCTGCAATTTAATGCAGATTTTTCGATCGTAATGGCAATGAGCGGAAACCCATTTGCCGTCATCCAGCACGCTGTTGTAGTGCGAGTCGTCATTACAGACGTTCACAGCGACAATAGCGGAGCGCATTTTCTCCGGCAGAGCTTTCAGACTTTCGGCAATCAGAACTTGGGGGTCCTTATTGACGACTGGTTTTACGGCGAGATTCGGCTGCGCCGTCGAGCAAGAAAACGCCAACACCGCCACGACCAACATGATGAAACTGATTGTCGCGCGACCCATAACACACCTCCTCCGCTGGTTAGCGGATTAAAACAAAAAAAATGTAAATGGGCTAACTTTCTGGCTATATTATACCATAAAAATTATAGCCTTGTCAACCATGTGCGTGGCACTTTCAATTTGCAAGTGTAACACTTTCGTTAAACTCGCCGAGTCTCTTTCCTCAACCCCTGCCTACCGGCAGGCAGGCGCTTCGCTCGTCCAGCGACTCGCTTGCTTGTCCTCGGCGGCTGACTGTCGGCTGCTCCGCAACAAAGAACGACAGACCATGCTCAGCCGCCTCCGGAGGTTTCGGGAAAGAAACATCGGCTCGTTTTTAGTTTAACGGGTCAAATATTCTCGTCTGATGTGCTTATTCCTCTGCATCAAAAGAATTTTGCGGATTTGGCACTGCCCTTAATTCAAAATCGTTTGCGTTATCCGTATCACATCCATTGCCTTGCAATTCGTTTTCATTTTGCGCGGAAATGCAAATTCCGCTTATCAATACTTTTCTTTCCAAGCTTCTGTCTTTTGGAATTTCATTCCACGATATTTCATCAACAACAATATCATTCTCATCATAAAGCACCGCGGAATTGTCTTTATAAGAAATGTTATTGGAATTAGCGGAATAAATTAAATCCGCTGGTTTTGCGCCTTTATAATTTATATGAGCGACTAGAAAAAAACTTTTCGGAGCAATGCTCCCGGAAAATTTCGCAGAACTCACCAAATTATACGGATTCCCGGAACTGGTTTTCTTTATCAAAGACCAGTTATTCATATCTATCGCACGGTTGGTCGGGTTATATAATTCTACGAATTCGTCTTCAATTCCATTTTGGGTAGTGCCTGCTTGAATTTCGCTAATCAATACTTTTATCGGTTCGGTTTGTTGCGCCTGTTCCGACATTGGTTCTTGAAACACTGGCTCTTGCGGCGCCGGTTCCGGCGCTGTTATCGGTTGCGGCTGCGCTTCCGTTAGCGGTTGTTGCGCTGGTGATTGTTGTTCCGAGACGATAGCATCTTGCGCCGCTGGCGCTGCCGGAGGCGGCGTCATCACTAAAATCTTATTTGATTCTGTTTTTTCCGATTCCGGCTGACTTGATTTGTTATTCTGAATTTTTGATGTCGCAACCACGCCCTCTCCATCGGATTTGTTTAACGGAATGACCGCGACTAATTCTCCATCGCTTTGGCCAAAAATATTAAAAATTGCGCCTATATCAGCCGCTAGATTACTTAAAGAATTATTGTTGTTTGAAATAAAATACCCGCCAGTAACCAAAACCGTTGTCACTGCCACCCCTAAAAATAAAAATAGCCTCCCTGTCATAATTGCTGAAAATTTTAGCAAACTGGGACGCTAAGTCAACAACTACTGACTATTTTTTATTAAGATAATCGTAAATATTTAAAATCGCTTTAATCGCGTCGCCTGCGGAAATATTATTTTGTTTATATAAAATATCTGTCGCGTCGCCAGCCGCCCAAATTCCTTTCTGCGAAGCGGCTTGAGTTTTGTGGTCAATGGCAATTTCGCCAAATTGATTAATGGAAACTAAATCTTTAACGAATTCAACATTCGGAACCGAACCGATTTCCACGAAAATACCGTCCAATTTTATTTCTTTTAACTGCTTCGTTTCTAAATCTTCATATTTTAAGCTTGTAACAAACTTATCGCCGATAATTTCCGATGCTTTGGCTTTAAAAATAATTTGAACCCGCGGATCAGATTTAATTTTTTCTTGAGTAAGTGGGTCTCCTTTTAATTGGTCGGAGAATTCCAATAAATAAACTTTTGCCGCGTAGGAAAGCAAATCTAAAACCGCTTCCAAGCCGGCGTTTCCTCCGCCGACCACCGCTACTATTTTGTTTTTGAATATCGGCGCATCGCAAGTTGAGCAATAAGCAACGCCTTTGCCGTCAAACTCTTTTTCACCCGGAATGCCAAGCTTTTTTCTTCGGCTGCCGGTCGTTGCCAGAATGGTTTTAGTTTCCAGCTTTTCTCCTTTTTTGGTTATTACGTTAAACCCCTCACTGATTTTCTCCACTTTTTCAACAAGGTCTGGATATATAATGTCTATTCCCTCTTGGGCGCGCAGATGCTCCTCCAACATTTGCGCGAATTCAAGACCAGAAACTGATTTTGTTCCTATCCAATTTTGAATATCGGCGGAAACCAACGATTGACCTCCGAAATTATCGGTGATTAACGCGGATTTCAGTTTTTTTCTGGCAGCGTAAACACCGGCAGCAATACCGCCGGGGCCGCCCCCAATAATTACGGTGTCATACATGCTTGTGAAAATTTATACAAAACTCTTACTTAATCTCTAAAGCTTTCTTTAAAGCCTGTTGATCAAAACCAACAAAAATTTCCCCATCAATATCAATCACTGGTACGCCCATTTGATGGGATTTCTCCACCATCGCGTCCCGAGCTTTTTCATCTTCCGCGACATTGAATTCTTCATACTGAACATTGTTCTTTTTGAAAAATTCTTTCGCCATCTTGCAATAAACGCAGGTTGGCGTGGTATAAATTTTAACTATTTTATTTTGCTGTTCCATTTTTTTGTGAAAAAGAGTATTTAGACATTACTGAATCATTGTTCGCCACAAGGCGATTAAAAAAATTAATACTCCTACTATAACATTACTCCATAAAGCGGGCGTAAAACTGGAATAACCCAAAACCCATGGAGAAACTACAATCCAAATTCCGATAATTAAACATATCCAATCTATCCACGACCTTTGCATTAATTTTATTATAACACGCGCTAGGGCATGACAATACCTCTAATACGGCGCATACCCGCTCCGACCGCCTCTTCTTTAATAATTTTGAAAGTCCCAATTTCTAATGTGTGGCTGACATGCGGCCCTCCGCAGAATTCTTTGCTGAAGGCGTCCTGCAGCGAGTGCCCGGCATAATAAACTTTTACCCGTTCCGGATATTTTTCCCTGAAAAAATACAAAGCGCCGGTTTTTTCCGCTTCTTTTTTGTCCATCTCAACAAAACCCACCGGCAAATCTTTTTGAATCGTTTCATTGACTAAATTTTCCACTTGTTTAATTTCTTCCGGCAAAAGTTTGCGAAAAAAAGAAAAATCAAAGCGAGTCCGCTCAACGGTGATATCCGAACCCCGCTGGCTGATTTCGGAACCTAAAACTTTCCTTAACGCGGCTTGCAAAAGGTGGGTAGCGGTATGCAAGCGCGTAACTTTTTTAAGCTCTTCTTCATCTTTGGCTTTTAATTCTCCCGTGCTTAATAATAGGCCGTGGCCGCCAAATTTTTTTTCCGCGCCGGCGCGGGATATTTCCTGATGTTTGGCGAATTCTTTTTCAAAATCCTGGCGAGTCAAATTTTTTACCGCCTCTTTGGCGGATAGTTCTTTAATTAATTCAAATGGCAAACCAAAAGTTTCATACAAATAAAACGCTTCGGCTCCGCTAATTTCTTTGTATTTTTTAAGCTCGGCTAATCCAAGAGATATGGCTTTTTGAAATTTCGTTTTTTCTTCTTCTAAAATCGCGTTGATTTCTTTGGATTTTGTCACTTCCGGATAAAAATTGCCGTACTTATTACTAACTATTTTTACGGCTTCGCTGAATAAGTTTTTGTGAATATTATAAGTCACTTGATAACCCAAAATTCTGCGAAGCAGCCTCCTTAAAATATATCCCGCTTCCTTATTGGACGGCCTGACACCATCCGCGATTAAAAATACCGACGCCCGCAGATGGTCCACTAAAATTCTTGCCACTCTGCTGTCTAATCCGGGGGTTAATTCATAAATTTTGGAAACTAACGGATGTAAGAGGTCGGTTTCAAAAACATCTCCGACTCCTTGTAAGACTGCCGTTAAACGCTCTAAGCCCATTCCGGTATCCACGCCCGGCGTCGCAAGTTTTTCCAAAGTTCCATCTTTTTTGCAATAGTACTGATTGAAAACTAAGTTCCAAATTTCCACGCCATCCACATAAATTTCAGTTGTCGGCCCGCAAGGGCCTTCGTCTCCCGTCGGACCCCAAAAATTATCCTGCCGGCCGCTCAATTTTATCCGCTCCTTCGGCACTCCCGCCTCTTTATGCCAGATATTAAACGATTCTTCGTCTTTTGAAACTTCTTTGTCGCCTTGAAAAACCGTAACCGTAATCCTTTCCGGAGAAATTTTTAGAATTTGCGTGACGTATTCATATGCCAGCAAGATCGCTTCACGCTTAAAATACCCTCCCTGGCCGGGCAGGCCGAAAGAGAAATTGCCCAGCATTTCAAAAAAAGTGAGATGAGTTTTATCGCCTACTTCATCAATGTCAGTAGTACGAAAGCATTTTTGAGCGGAAACCGTGTTAAGCGAACCAAAATCTTTTTTAGCGTCCAATTCGCCGGTAAAATACGGTTTAAATTGCTGCATTCCGGCAGTAGTTAAAAGTACCGACGGGTCAGTCGGTACTAAAGATGAAGACGGCACAACAACTGAACCGTTTTTAACAGCAAAAAAATCTAAAAAACTTTTTCTAATATCCTCTGAGTTCATCAATGATTGCTAATAACAGTTTTGTATTGCGAAGCAGTGACAACGAAGGTCGTTGATCAAGCCGAATAATACGCCGCTCCGCTTCCAAAAGAAGCTCTTTAAGTATTTTAGTAATGTTTTGCTCTAAATCCAAATTCCTGACAATGCCGGATAATTCATCAAACCGCGCCTTAACTTCATCCAGCTCCGCGTCAAAATCCGTTAATTGCTGGATTATATTATTTTTAACAATCGTGGAAGTAACGCTTACCTGGCCAAAAGCCGCGGCATAATTGCCATCCTCCACTAAAGATTCCGCCTGCGACAATAAAAATTCTATCTGTTCCGTTAATTTTTTATTTTTCATTTCCTTTGCCAATTCTTTCACCGTTTGAATTGCCGCCAATACCTGCAACTCGCCAATGCCGCTTTCCTGACTTTCCAAAATCTGCTGACGAATAACGCTCAACTGGTTCTTTAAATCCGAAGCCGGCAGCATTTCCCTCATTTGATCCAAGCTCACTATCCGTAATAATTGGCTGCCAAAAACTTGTTTAATCTGTAAAAGAAACGAACCATTATCCTGCGATAAATTAGCTTGCAAACGACCGTTAAAAACTATTAACAAATCCTCTTGAAGTTTAAGAAGAGGCGCTCTGTTTTCTAACCGATCTATTAATTCAGCGACAGCAAGCTCCGTCCACGGATTATTTTGCCTGTGAATTAAAGTTGTTAATTGCCGGATAATCGGCAACGGCGAATCTGTCTTGCTTAAAATTATATCTAAAATTTTCGCGTCAACAATTTCCGGATAATTGACGGCGTGCGCGAGAATTTTTTCCAACAAACTGTCTAATTGCGATAATTGTCCGAGCAATAATTCAAATTCGGCGGCGCTATCCTGATAATTAACCATTGCTTGCTGAATAGCTTCCCGGTTCATCGCGTTAATCTCCGATAAAGCTTTGATTTCCAGCGCTTTGCTGTTCAAAATTCCTAAAACAACTTCTGCTTTGCGAATAGTTTTCACGCTTAAAACTAATTTAATTCCTCTGCCCCACTCTTTAAGAAAATAAAACGGGTTAGTGGGTAAAAGGCCGGCGTTCTTCGGCTGCGCGAAAGCCGCTGACGCCGTAAAAGCGAAAGTTAAAATTATTGTTGTAAAAATAGAAAATGGTCTTTTCATAAAAGTAATATCTAAATATCTTTGTATTGATTAGTACCCTTCCAAAGTATGCGATTTTTCGTGGTCTTTAATCTTGTTTAAGGCCTTTGCTTCAATCTGCCTGATGCGCTCCCGGGTAACATTAAATTCTTTGCCGACTTCTTCCAGGGTATGGGTTATTCCATCTTCCAACCCGAACCTCATCTGCAAAATTTTTTGTTCCCGCGGCGCTAAATCAACAATAATTTCTTTGATTTTTTCTTTCAAAAGCCGTTGAGACGCCGATTGAGCCGGAGTAAGACTGCGTTCGTCCGGAATAAACTCGGAAAGAGTGGAATCCTCATCGTCCTCGCCGACTGGTGATTCCAACGAAACGATATCTTGCGAAATTTTTTGAATGTGATGGATTTTTTCAACCGGCGTTCCCAATTCCACCGCGATTTCTTCGGCAAGCGGCTCTCTCCCCAATTCTTGCATCAAACGCCTTTTTGCCTGCGTATATTTTGATATAGTTTCCACCATGTGAACCGGAATGCGGATAGTGCGCGACTGGTCGGCTAACGCCCTGGTAATCGCCTGGCGAATCCACCAAGTGGCATAAGTAGAAAACTTAAATCCCCGGCGATAATCAAATTTATCCACCGCGCGCGAAAGGCCCATGTTGCCTTCTTGAATTAAATCCAGAATGCTCAAATTCGGACTGCGGTTAACATAACGCTTCGCGATGGAAACCACCAAGCGCAAATTAGCGCGCATAAATCTATCCCTGGCATCTTCATCGCCTTTGTTTATTTTTTTTGCCAATTCTTTTTCTTCGTTGGAAGACAACAGCGGCGTCCTGCCGATTTCTTTAAGATACATTTGCACCGCGTCCGGCATCTCCTGGTCAAACATAGCCGCGTCTTCTAATTCTTTTGAACTGATGTCATCTTTCGGCAATTCAATTAACTGGGTTGTTTCCACCACTTTAATATTTACTTTTTCCAGATGATCATAAACTTCTTCCAAAAAAGCAACATCTTCTTCTATATTCGGAAAATAGTGCAAAACTTCCGTATCGGTAACAAAACCGCGCGGCCGTCCCCGTTCAATAAGCTCTTCCAAAACTTGAAGATTAAGCTCCCGCTTTTTCTCCTTTTTGGTGGTTTTTTTAGCCCTCTTTAAACCTGCCTTAACGCGCCTTTTCGCGTGTTTTTTAACAACTTTTTTAGCCCGTTTTTGACGGTTTTTCCTAGCTTTTTTCTTTTGCATAATAACCTATATATTTTGTAACTTTTTACTGATAAAGTCAAACTCTTTTAAGGCGTCTGTTATAGCCTTTTCGTCGCCTTTTTCTTCGGCATTTTTGATGGTTGTGCCTAATATTTCCCGCCTCTCCTTCAAATGCTCCGATTCCAATTGTTTGAGCAAATCTTTGAATTCCTCGCCCATCTTTTCCGATGGCCGCTGCAACTCTAAACTGGAACGTAAATTAACTAAAACTGCCAAATCCGCGATTTCTTTCGCGGCAGGCGACGAAGAAGATTCCATAACGGCCAAGACCTGCTTATAAGCTTCCGGTAAAAAATCACTGACCAGTTTTGCTTCCGGCAAAAACCTGGCGTCCGCGGATACCAAACTTAACAAACGTTGAGCGATAACATCTTTGCGGGATTTATTTATAAAAACTTTTTGTTCGTCGTTCGTCCCGTTATTTTGCGGCGAAAGATGGACAGCCGACTCCAGCGCGTCCATTTCTTCCAGCATCGCGCTTTCTCCGATGCCGGTACGGACTGATAATTCTTTAATCCACTGCGCCCGCTCCACGGGACTATGGAGATTTTTGATTTTCGCGAGCAACACGCGGATACCGCGCTTTTGATTGGCGAGATTTGGAACATCGCTGTTTGTTAAATATTTTTCAAAAAGATGCCGCATTGCCGGTTTTGCTTCACTCAGATATTTTTTAAGCAATTCCGGATTGTTTTGCGCGACATCAGCCGGATCTTTGAATCTTTTATCATCTATGCCAAAAACGTTCACCGCGAAATCCAATGCTCCGGCCATATCAATAGTTCTTTCTGCCGCCAGCTGACCCGCCTCATCAGCGTCAAAAGCCAAAATCAGCGTTCCGGCCAATCGCTTAAGGATTTTCAGATGTTCACCGGTTAAAGCAGTGCCAGAAGTAGCAATAACGTTATTTATGCCTGCTTGCCAGCACATCAAAAAATCCATTTGCCCCTCCACCAAAAACGCCTGGCTTGATTCTCTTATTTGATTCTTAGTTTTGTGAAGGCCATATAAAATTTTGGACTTATTAAAAATCGGCGTTTCCGGAGAATTAACATATTTAGCCAACGTGGCATCGTCAGAGGGCATAACGCGGCCGGTAAATCCTATTACTTTCCCGAAATGATTGTATATCGGAAACATGATTCTTCTTCTAAAACGGTCATAATAAGTCCCTCTGTCGGATTTAATAATCACTCCCGCTTTTTCAATATCGTTTATGCTGTAACCGCGTTTGGTAAGATGGCTGACCAAAACGTCTCGGCCGTCCGGAGCGAATCCTAGTTCAAACTCTTCAATTGTTTCCAGTTTTAAACCACGTTCTTTTAAATAAGTTTTCACTGAATCGCTGGCAGCCAGCTGAAGTTTGAAAAAATTTTTCGCCGCTTCATTAATTTCATAAAAACGCGCGTATTGTTTTTGGTCGGCGGTTCCTTGCCGGCGAAAATCAATGCCGGCTTTTTCCGCTAAAATTTTCAACGCTTCTATAAATTCTATATTTTCGTATCGCATTAAAAAACCGACGATATCGCCGCCGGCGCCGCAACCAAAACAATGCCAGATTTGTTTTTCCGGAGAAATAATAAAAGACGGGGTTTTCTCCTGATGAAACGGGCAATTGGCTTTGAAATTTTTTCCGGCGGGAGAAAGGCGAAGATAACCTTTCAAAAAATCGGCAATATCAACTTTTTCTCTTATTTCCTGAACGGTATCGCTCATAATTCTTAGCTTAAGTATGCCCTTAATTTTACAAATTTTAAAGTGCTTGCGCAAAATTTGTTTTAAATGAAAAAGCCGCTATTTAAAGCGGCTGTTTTTTTCTGATATTATTGCTCATCTTAATCTTGTCGCCTTCTAAACTGAGCAATATCGGCTTGCCTTCACGATGCGTCTCCAGATAAACTTTTCTTCCCCAAAGATGGAAAATTTTCTCCAACGTCCTGTCGCGATGCATCTGGTCAAGTTCATAACCGGTATCGTGATGCTTCAAGTAAAGATGCTGGTAATTGTCGTAATTTCCGTCTTCAATGGTAATTAACGGCAAATTATGAAAAGTGAAAGTTCTTTTCAAGATTGTGCGGATTGTTTCCGGATCGTCCGCGACTTTTTCACGGAAGGTAGCGCCATCCGCATCTCGAACTTGGCCATAAATGTAAATTTGCTGCTGTTTTATGAATTCATCGGAAAATAAATCTTCAACTGCCATGCGGTCGCTGTAAGCGCTCCTGACTTCAAATATTTTTTGAGTTCCTTTGTTGGCGCCGGTGTCCCAATTGATTTTTTGGAAATAATCCCGGCATTCTTCATAATCCTCGCCAAATCTTCCTTTATCCCAGCGCTCTTTAACATGTTCAAAAAACGCGACTCCGATTCTGTACCAATTGAATGAACTGTCGCTTTCTCTAGTGACTTTCGCGTTAAAACAATTGAACACTCCATGCTCTTCCGGAGTAATCAGCCCTTCTTTCAGCAAGCGATGCATTATCCGAATATGCCAATAAGTGGCCCAACCTTCATTTAACAGTTTCGTTGCCCCATTAGGAGCTAACGCCCTTGCCTGGCTGCGTATCACGCTTAAAACATCGCGCACCCAAGGCTTGAGCTTTGACGAATGCTGGATAATGTAATTAAGAAGATCGTAAGTCGGTTCCGGGGGTGTTTTATCGGGCAATTCTGCAAGTTCTTTTTCCAAGAATTCTATTCTCTTTGGGTCTGGTTTTTTTAGGTGAGACGGATTCTTCAGTTTTATCAGCTCGTTGCGCAATTTTTCTCTTAAGTACTCCAGCACCCTTTCCTCTTCTGGTTCTTTTCGGAAATAATCCGGGTGCTGATGCCATTGTATTGAAAAACCTGCGTCAATAATTTTTTCCACTTCTTTGCCGTGACGTTCTTCATATTTTCTGAATCGAGCGGCGGCATTTCTCGCTTGAGAAGCGATATCGGCGGACAAACGGCTGCGTTGGCAATAACAATTGGATAAAAAGAAATCAACGTGCGCGTAAACATGGGCAATAACTAACACTTGCAGAGCAAACGGATTGCTTTCCGCCAAAAAAGCTTTCGGCGTATCAAAGTTCCAAACCTGTTCATAAGGAATGCCTCCGCCAGTATGTTCATAAATCGTTCGGATTCTATCGTAATCCCGACCGAATGACCAATGAGAGAAATTAACCGGAAAATTATAAGCCATTCCTTCAATTACCCGTCTCGCGGGCGCGATTTCAAAAATAATGTCCGTGGTTTTCAAACCTTCGCTCTCGGCAATTCTTTTAATTTCTTTTTCAAGCTGTTTCAACCGTTTTAATTCATGTTCTTGCATTTTCCCACCTCCCTTTTTTGAGATATTCCTGAATCGCGGGCCAAATCTGCGCCTTGTCGGCGATCAATACCCCGACAAAGGGGCAGTCATCTTTTCCGACAAATGTTTGCAAGCCGCGATTATTAACCTGCGTAAGCTGTAACCGTTTGGCGAATTCTCCCAATAAATTTCCTTCGCTTTTCCCAAACAATTTTTCAAACTGCGTTCCCGGAGAAATTTGGCCGTAACCGAACATATTGATGCCGCGATTAAGACATTTTTTAAGTTCTTCCGCCGAACGCTTAGAATCAAAATCATCGCCGTCGGAAAAATGGAAAAGATAAACATTCCATTGGCTGGTAGGATACTCGGTATCTATCAGATTACCGGCTAATTCGTAAGCGGAATAACAAAATGTGCCGCCCGATTCTCCGGTGCTGAAAAATGTTTGTTCGTTCACAAGCTTGGCCTCGGTGTGGTGAATGATAAAGCGAATTTCCACGCGCTCGTATATGTTGCGTAAAAACGTCGCCAGCCAAAACAGCATTGAACGCGCCAAATATTTTTTATCAATATCCATTGAACCGGAAACATCCATCATCGCGATTATGACCGCTTGCGATTCCAGTTTTTCTTTCTTTTTAATCTTATGGAATCTTAAATCTTCATTTTCAAAAACCGGAAACGGCTCAACAATTTTTGCTTGCGGCTGAAATTGCGAATCTTTCAGCATTTCCAAAGCGTCTTTGAGAATGCCGTTTGATCTTTTCAGCGCGTCAAAACAAAACAGCTCGTCTTTGCCGGTTTCTTTTTGAAGATATCGCAAATATCCCCAAAAACGCTTAATTCCTTCTTTGGCAGTCGCCGCGGAATTGAGCAACGGCCATGGTCCCGATCTGGATTTGCCGCTGATTTTAAATCCCAAATCAACCAATATCTGCTTGGCTTGCTTGAGAGTTAGATTCGGCAATCCCAAATCTTCCAGCATCATTTCAATCAATTCTTCTATTTCTTCTAATACCCTACCTGAAGAATGAAAACGAA
>JBBTTV010000025.1:0-5590 GCA_038064115.1 Patescibacteria group bacterium | reverse complement strand
TCGTTTATTACAATACTCTTCAAAAACCGTACTATCCATTTCAATCAATTCTTCTAATTCAACTTCGGTCTCTATATAATCAATTCCCGGTTTGTCGCCGGCTACTCCGTCTCCGTCTCCGTTTCCCTGACCGATGCCATAACTCTCTTCTCCGTTTTGAGCCGGACGAAAAGTCGGAATTTCGATGCCCCTGATTGGTATTTTAACTATTCTTTTGCCCTTGCTGGTTATAATTGCCTCTTCTGAAATAATCTCTGGAAGATGTTCTTTAATCGTCTCTTTTTGTTTTTCCCGATGCCGTCTGGCATCTTTTTTTCCTCGTTCGCCAACCGAATCGGAATTTATAATCGCCATCGTCTGCCTCCTTCCTAAACCAAAATTTTGAAGAACTGCGTATATCTTATAATTTCTGCCAAAAAACTGCAACCGCAAAATTATATAAATTAAAAACCCCACACTTTAGTGTGGGGTCATTGTTATTCGGTAAAAAATTCTCTTGCCTTTCTGAGAGTTTCTTTCGCACAAATATCGCAAAATTTTGCCTCTTTCAGCCCGTCCATAATTTCATTCAACCGGTGCTTGTCTTCCATACTTTTCGGCTTGTCCGCGTCTAACACCAGGGTAATGCTGGATTGACAGCTGGCGATAAGCATCACTTCCACCGCCCGCGTCAAACGAGGATAAGTTTCGGGGCCGAAATTCTTTTCTCCGATGACGGCTTTGGCTTCCAAAATACCTGCTCGGAAAGCGTCGGCTTCTTTTTCGTCAACCGGAATATGCTCTTCAATGGAACGCATAAATCTTTCATCAGCCTCTTTCAGTTCGCTGGTTAATTCATCTCGCTCCATTTCGCTGACTTGCCCGGAAAGATATTGGCTTTTGGTTCGCCGATAAAGTGTCGCTTGCTCAACATATTTCTTGAAATTCTCTTTAATCATGTCTTTATGGGAACGGAGAAAAGCTCGCGTAACAGAAGTTTTAACAAAATCTTCGTATTCCGCTATAACACTATTTCCCTCGCTGGCCGAAAGAAAAATCTTATATTGTCGAATTTCTTCCGGACTATATCCCATTCTGTGACTAAACACATCGCGCAAAGCTTCAATGGTTTTAAGCGGCGTAAGACAGCCATTTCCATATTTGACTATGGCGTTGTTCAAAGCAGCCAAAACGTCTCGCGAGCTCATTCCATACATTCCTTCGCTTTTTGATGGGTCGGTTTCGTCCTGCCCTTCCTGAATAACAGTGCGAAGATCCAGGGGCGAATCGTTTTTGTCGCAAATGTCCGTAAGGGCTGTGTCGCCGTTATAAATTTTTGCTTTCGTCAAAACATCTATTTCAGCTACCTTGGAATCTTTCAGACGAGTCATAATCGCGAATAAGGCGGCTATTTCCAACGAACCAGGCGCTATGTGACACTTCTTCAAATGTTGCCAATCGCCTTCTTCTTCAATCAGTTTTTTATAAATTTTCATTTCATCCCGAAGACGTAACGGATAAGGGAAAAAGATTACGTATATTCTGTCGTGCAAAGGTTCGTTAGCAGGGTTGGATGTAAATTTTTTATATTCATTCAAATTGGTATGTCCAACCAAAGTTTCGTCCACAGAAATATGCGGAAAGGCGGATCCTTGAATCTTAATTTCTTTTTCTTCCGCCACGCTGATAAACACCCACAGCAATTCTTCCGGCGACTTGATCAGCTCCCTTCCTTCAAAAAGGCCTCTGTTGGCTTTTCCAAGTTCACCGCTCCCGATGGCATACGCTTCTGGATGATCCGGGCCCTTCGTTGAACTGACCGCGATATTTTCTTTGCCGACCAGCTGCGAAACATCCGTAGTTTTTTCGTCCGACGGCTCAAAAGAACCGATGCCTCTTGTTCCCTGAATGGAAAAAGTAAAAGTTTCCACCGGAACTTCCCACCATCTCACGGTACCGTCTTGTTCTTTAAAATTCGTGCGCAAATTATGCCTGCAAACCGGACAAAGATCGCCTTCAATTTTAATTCCAAGCTTCTTGGAAATTTCTTCACGGATGCCTCCGCTTCGTGGAAGAAGATGCAACGGCTCTTCGCGAATAGGACAGCCCTTAATCATAAACACGGAACGTTTTTGATACCGCTCCAAAGCGCGTTTAAGAACGCCTACGAAAGTGGACTTGCCACTCGCGGGGGGTCCGACTAAAAGCAAAATTTGTTTTCCTGTTGACAGTGAACGCGCGCCGACTTTCAAATGTTCAATAACGTTCTCAATCGGCTTTGCCAAACCATACAAAGATTTGCTGAACAAATTATAATTTGTTTTTGCTCCAGACAACTTTTCCGATTCCGGAACGGCTTCAGTGCCGTAATCCAAAATCATTTCCAAAATTCTGGAAGGCGAATTTTGAGCAATCAGCGGATCTTCTTCCAATAATTTTAAATATTCTTGAAATGTGACTTCCCGCTTCTTCGCCTGTTTTTGTTTTCGATCTTCACTGTGCCGTTTAATGAATCCATTGATGTCCAGTTTCTTTCCCTTGTCTGTCACCGCTTTTCCTCCTTATAAAATTCCTAATTCAGCCCTCCTTAATCCGTTTTAACGAATTAAGAACTTGGCTTTTTCAAAGAACTTACCTGCATACATTATTATTTATTACCCGATGTATTGTCAACCTTTAAAAAATGATGTAATTTGATCTTGGTTCTCTCCTGTCGTTATTTGAAAGGCGTTAATATGCTTTGTCTGGTAGCCGGAATGATTCTCAAGAACAAAGATGGAAAATATTTGGTTACGTATCGTTCCAAAAAGCCGCTTGGATTATCGTTTCCTTCTTTTCATTTGGCAAGCAAACAGCCGGGCAATGTTTTGATTGATGCGGCCATAGAATTTTCAAAACGCGCGGAATTGGACATTGGTATTAAACCTATCCACGTGCGCCGGCTTGGCTCAATTATATGTCAACATCATTGCCGTTTTTGGCTTCCACTTATTCAGATTGATATTCACGAGTGGATTATCTACGAAGTGGTTTCTTTTCGAGGAGAGCCCCACAATCTTAATCCGGAAAAATACGCGTCTATTGATTATTTGACCGGCAAAGAAATTTTATCCGCGGCAAGGGGCGATGGCTTTGACCCCGTTTGGAAAAATATCCTTGCCAGCTCAAATTTAAAAAACTTAATCTCGCCTTAGGCGGGATTTTTTGTATTTGCGACAAAATTTGCGTTTTCCCAAAAAATAAATTACCATTAGCTTTATGAAACAATGTCATCAATGCCATAAAGGGTCTCGAATGGTTGGCAACAGAAAACTTCTGCGCGGCCATTATAATCCGACAAACTGGACTCGTAAATATCCAAATCTGCACAAAACTCAACTAGCCAGCGGCAGACGAGTTTTTGTTTGCGTAAAATGCAAAAGGCAGTTAGCGGCCGCCGGGCTGTAGTATAGCGGTAGTACGCGAGGCTGGGGGTCTTGCAGTCCGGGTTCAACTCCCGGCAGCCCGACTAAAGGGAGGGCGATTGCCCATCCGTAGCTTAATGCGAAGGAGGGCAGCCCGACTAAAGAAAAAACCGTCCATTAAATGGACGGTTTTTTTGTTTGTTTATCCGGAACATTCAAACCGAATGAAACAACAATTCTGAAAAGATCTTGAACGTTCATATCGGTTTTTTTCAGCCGCTTCTTGTCAATTTTTAATGTATAACCAGTAAAAGGAACTGGCGTGGTCGGAAAAAATACCAAACACCAATCTTTGTCTTCATGAGTTACCAATCCGTAAGCGCCCACACCGCCTTCGGTTATCGTGTACTCAACTACCGGAAATTCTCCGTTATTTATCCGTTCAACGTAATCGTGACTGAAAAATAAATCGGTCAATCCGGAAACAAGCGGAATTTTAGAAAATAATCGTAAAATAACGCTCCGAAACCACCGCTTGCTTATCAGCCAGCCAATCACGTAAATTGCCGTCAATAATGCGGCCAATTTAATGGCGTTTTTGATTATAAGTTCCAGTATTGGCGCAAGTTCTAAATCAAAATCAAAAATATTGAAAAAGAACAAAACTCCGCCAAAAATCCAATTAATTACCACTACGATGATAATCAGCGGAATAAGAGCTATCAGGCCTGTTTGGAAGATTTTCCAAAGCTTTCTGATGTTTGCTCTCCTTTCAATGTACTAATCGGCAGTAACCATTCTACCACAATTACGCTTAAAAATCCAGTCAAGGCCCCCGCTAAAATATCCGCCGGCCAATGCACTCCGACAAAAACTCTGGCGATACCCATTAATACTGCCGCTGCCAAAAACCATACTGACCATTTTCTGTTAACTATCCATAGCGCAAAAGCTATGGCAAAAAACACGGTGGCATGGCCCGATGGATATGCCCAACCGCTTGGCGGAGTAATTAACGGCGCGAAGTCCAATTCAAGAAACGGCCTCATGCGCGGAAAAGCAAAACGAAAAACTTCAACGAAAATTCCCCGAGATAAAAGAAAAACTAAAATCGTAAACGCTAGAAATCTGAAAGAATAACGATAGCGGATAAAAATAACGATAAATCCTAAAATCAAAAAATAGCCGAGATAATCAGCTAAAAAAATACCAGTCCAATCTAAAAATTTGGAACTACCCGCAAAGCCGTGAATAACATTAAAAAGAACGGTGTCCAACCGCATTGTAATATTATCGTTTAACAAAAGGCAAAAGCCCCATTATCCTGGCTCTTTTAATCGCGGTAGCTAAACGACGCTGATGTTTAGCACAAATGTTGGTATATTTCGGGTCAATAATTTTCGCCTGGCTGGAAATAAAACGTTGCAAAATATTAACGTCTTTGTAATCAACATCTTTCAAGTTTTGAGAGCAAAAAAAACACTGCTGCATAGTTCTTAAAATGGTAAATCTTCGGGTTTGATTTCTTCGGCGCTTTCGCTGATATCAATGGTTGGCACTGATTTGCTTGCCGAGGTTTCCGTACGACCGCCTGCCGACCGGGGACCAAACTGTATTCGTTCGGCGATAATTTCGGTAGTTTTTCGCTGTTTACCCTCCTTGTCTTCCCAGCCGCGAGTTTGAAGACGGCCTTCCACCAGCGCCAACGAGCCTTTATTTAAAAACTGGCTGGCAACTTCTGCTTGGCGCCCCCAAACAACTACATTGTGAAATTCCACGGCTTCTTGTTTTTGGTCGTTTTTATCCTTCCAAACACGATTAGTGGCAACGCTAAAACTAGCCACTTGCTGGCCGGCAGCGGTTGATCGCAACTGCGGATCGGCTGTTAAACGCCCGGCAATAAAAACTTTGTTTAAATTCATCCCGTTAGAGGCAGGTCGTCTTTAGACGACTGTAAACCAACTGCTTTAATAGCATTCGACTTTTTTTATAATTTTGGATTAAGTATAACATAGAAACCGTATATTAATTGCCTCTAACGGGATTCATAACCTTACTTTAATATTTCTTCTAACCTTTTTTCCAATGCTTCATTGCTTAAAACATTTGACGGAGCTTCTTTGATTTCCGGTTCCGGTTTTCTGGCAACGGGTTTCTGCGTTTCAGTCGGTTTGGAAATAGAAATCACCAGCACCCGTAAAACTAAC
>JBBTTV010000024.1:0-3433 GCA_038064115.1 Patescibacteria group bacterium | reverse complement strand
CAATCAGTCGGGATTTTGTTCAAAAAAGGTTCGAGCTTCGTTCAGTAATTGCGACTAAATGCAATTTATTATTAATTTTCTATGCAAATAAAAATTCCAAATTTCAACGACAATATTTTAAATTTATTCCGTTCACTCGGCTATGTTTTTATTGAACAAACTGACGAAGAATGGAATTTCGCGAAAAAAATAAGCGGCGCGGATTATCCCCGTTTTCACTGCTACGCCAAAAAAGAAAATGGCAACTTAATTATCAACCTCCATCTTGACCAAAAAAAGCCATCTTACGGAGGGTCTTCCGCTCACGCCGGAGAATATGACGGGCCATTAGTGGAACAAGAAGCTAATCGAATATCGCGTCAAACGCCCCAAAAGAATCGTTAAATCTTTTATCCAATTCGTTAATCATTCTGACCTCTTCGTTGATATTATTAACTAATTGCTGTACTTCGCCGTTGCTTGAAGAACTGCCGGACTGAAATTTATTTTGCAAAACCGTATATAACAAACTTAAATAAGCGTTGTAATTAATTAAACGGCTTACCAGCGCTACTTCGGAACTCAAAGCTTCCGTGGCTAATTGCCTCGCTTGATATGGCTTGATGTCTTCCACTAAATGCGCCATTTGTTCCAATTGCGCGGATAATTTAACGGCTTTCTTGTTCGCTTCCTGATTTTTGGAAATTTCCTGCGATACAATCGCTAAAGCCGTCTTGTATTGTTTGTTCCTGTCCAATTTAGAAAGCGTTTTTAATAATTCAACGGAGTAATTGGATTGCACCACAATCTCTTCAGCAATGCTTGCTCCCTGCGTTCTGGCATTTACAAAATCATCGGGAAGATATTCCGCGGAAAAAAACATCGCCTTTCCGGCAACAATTACCGCTAAAAACAAAGAGGTAAGCAAAATAAAACGCTTAATGCTCGCCTTGGATACTTTCATCAACGTTTATTATAAGGATTTCCACAGAGAAAAGCAATCTTTTAAATTGATTAATTTTTGATGATTTTTACTCATTTCCAAAACATCTTTTTTGCTCGGAAAGCCGTAAATGCCCGTTTCCTGATTATTTTGCTGGGCGGCGCTAATCATGCCGTCTGAAAATATTTTATCCATCGTTCGGCTTATGAACTCCGCCCCTTGAAAACAAAGCCGCAAACGATGATGCGACAAACTCTTTTTTAAATCGGTTTGAAGTCGAAGCTCATTCACGACATCTCCTCCGTCAACCGCTTCGGTAATTTTATGAATCGTGGCGCCAAACTGATTTTCTCTATTAAGCAAAGAAAAAAACGTTGGAGCAATGCCTTTATATTTTGGCAACAATCCAGGATGAAAATTTATCATTCCTAATTTTGCCGCAGTTAATAACGGGCCATTTATCAAACGTCCGTAATCCACCAAAAACAATATGTCTGGAGCAAGAAATTTTAATCTATCTACAAACGCATCGCTTTGAGCATCTTTGATTGTCCAAACAGGAATGTTAAAACTTTTTGCCAATCGCTGAAACGATATTGCCTTGGATATTCTTAAAATTTCTTTAAATTTTAAAACTAAAAAGCAAAACGAAGTTTCAAAAACCAGATACAGCGCGTAACGCCAACCGCTTTTTTTAATTAATTTTCGGATTAATTTTAATAGCGGCGTTTTTTCAATAAAAATACCGCCTATATGTTGGTGGTGAGTTGTAATTAATTTACTTAAAAGAATGCTTACGAAAGGATAATGTGAAGTAAGAATAAATAATTTCATTACCTAATCTTATCACGAGCGATTCCTTAATAAAAAAGCCCGCCATAAGTCCGAAGACGTATGACGAGCAGTGTGTTTTCTTGCCTTGCCCTACAAATAGAGTTCGGCCCATCCCTTGCGCGGGAGGACATAGTACTTCTTCCTGACCTCCTCGATCACATTGCGAACATTGAGCCCTTTGCCGTAAACGATAACGCCAACCTGCTTGACCAGACCCGCCTTGATGAGTTCCCTCAGAACATCCATCGCACACCTCCATCAAAAACTGAAATCAAAATTGTACTAAAACAGTATACACGAAAACATCTAAAATGTCAAGTTTTTGTATACGTCCACCAAGCCCCTATGCCTGTTTCTTAACTTCTTCTATTTCTATTTTAACTCCGTTTTTCTTAAGACTATCAATAATACTATCCCTATCTTTCGGATCTAATATTTCAGGAGAATAAACTCCTTTTCTAATGAGTGTGGGTATTTTTTGAGCAAAAATAGCCGCGCATAATCCCGCGGCATAAGAAACATAATTTGCCCCAGGATATATTTTATTGATCTCAACTTGGTTCGGAAATAAAATATAAGAACGCAGAGTTTTCTTTTTCTGGCTTGTTAATGCTTCTTTGCTGACTAAGTTTTCCGTTTTCACAACCTCGGTTCCTAAAACTTCAACAGCGGCCCAAAAATGGGCATTGAAAACTTTTTTATCATCAACGAGCTTTTTCATTTCTTCAAGAGCTGGGACGTCTGGCCAAACCCTAACCATAAATTGAAATGGCGAAACCATTACATCTCCTACTTTAATTTGCCTTTTTTTCATTAAACCAAGCTGAAAAAGAGTGCGAGCGAATTCAATCTCTCCTCCGCCAGCTTTAATATCAATATATTTTGACTTAATAAAACGAGGTATTGTGCCTATATCTTCCTGAGCTATCAGATAGCATCTCGTATTTATAAAATGCTCCGGAAAATTAAAGACTTCTTCTTCCGCGAAATTATCTCTTGTGACAAACTGCTCATTTTCCCAAACAAGAGGAGGGGTAGTAAATTCATCAAAAGCAACTTCTTTAGACCAAGCGGTGAATGGAACTTTAGCGCTTACGTCTTCAAGAAGTCTTATTTTTATATATTCAATCTGCTTAAGTCCAGACGCGAGCTCTCCTACTATTAAATTACTGACGCCCGGAGTCGCTGACGCGTTAATTAACGCAACTAGCCCCTTCTCCTTAAAAGCATCATCATATTCAAATTGCTCTATAACCGCGTTATCCCAAATTGAAGCAAGGTCTTGATAATTTACTCCCGCCTCTAAAGCAATTTTCAAAAGACTTTTATTAAAGTCGGGTGACGCGGCGTTTATAAGAAGGCAGCAACCTTTAAGTATTTCTAAAACTTCTTCTTTTTTGGCGGCATCTATAATTTTAAATTCTATTTTTGGATCAGGAACAAGAAATTTTTTAGCATTTTTTTCATTGATGTCGCCAACGATAATTTTTGCAATATTATTAAAACCGGCCAATATTTTGGCGGCTATAGACCCTGCCGCTCCGCTTCCTAGTACTAATATATTCATAAATAATTGGGTTAAACTTTACGGATTTAGTCTATAATTTCTGCCAAAAAACCGCAATATCGGAGATTTTCCGTAAAATCTGAAATGGTGGCCCAGAACGAGACATACGC
>JBBTTV010000023.1:2257-4382 GCA_038064115.1 Patescibacteria group bacterium | reverse complement strand
TTGGCGATTTTTTTAATTTGCTCGCTTTGGGGATAAAAATAACTTGCCATTATTCCTGAAATGGCGGAAAAACTATTGGGAATTTCATACCCTCTATTTAATTTTAAATTAAATTCCAATTTTTCGCTAATCAAACCGTCATGCACGGGGAACACCTTGACCGATTGGCTGAAACAATTCTTAAATGCCTGCGTAAAAACGACTGGGGGCATATGGAAAAATGGCTGGATGTAAACTGTTTTGACTTCGGCTCGGCTTAAAAAGCCTTCTAATCCCTTCGCGAAAACTCCAAGCTCTTCAAGCAAAAACTTTTCAACGCGCTTCATAAAAAATTGCGATGTCTGGCCCAACGCGCATTTTTTCATAACCTCTCCGGCAACTTCCTGGCTGACCGAAAGTGAATCGGCCAATGTTTTTTTCAACGCCGACTCGCCCCATGGGAAAGTATCCATAAAATTAATAGTTCCTTCTTTTGCCACGAATAAAGCGGTTTCTTCCGGAAAAACATTCACCGCTAAAAAGGAAGATTCTTTATGGCTGTGAGAAAGAAGATACGCCAGAGTTGAACCATCTTCGCCTATAAAAACCACCTGCTCTCTCGGCAGTATGGATTTTAATCCGTTTATGCAATCGCGCGAAGTAAAAGTCGCGTTAAACTGAAACTCCACGGATTTAGCGTTAAAGCCAATGGGGTTTACCACCTTGTGACCGTCCAGCTTGATTCCTTTTATCTGAACATCGCTTAAAAGAACATCTAAATCATTGATCTGCATTTTAACGGCTACCTTCCCTCGCTGGCGATCATAAAACTTCCAGATTGCCTGAGATACCAAATTATCCAAATCGGGGTCGTCAATCGGAATTTTGGATTTTTCTCTTACCAAAGAAATAGAACTGTGGATGGTGGTCGCGAATTGCGGATTTAAACTAAGAACTATGCGATATTTTGAAATTTTTCCGAAAGAAGCGACAAGTTTTTTTAATGTTTCCAGCACCGTTTCTAATCCGTCATCGGCGGATAAGGGCCTGGTAATTGATTTGAGTAAATGTAACTGACGCTCTTCAAAATTGGTTTTAATCAATGAAACCCTGATAAAGTGTTTTAAAATTTCAACAACTAAAAACCTATCCCCACGCTGAAGATACGCTTTGATGATGTTGACTATTTTCACTAATTTAATTATATCATAAGTAGATGGATTTCTTTATCAAACTTAAACAATTGGCTTTGCTTTTCGGCGACGGCTTTGTGCTTTATCTTTCTTTGTTTATCACTCTTTTTTTCCGTTATAAAGAAATAACCGAAGAAATTATCTCTTTGCACTTTTGGCCTTTCACGATAATTTTTGCCTCATGGCTGATAATTTTTTACATAGGGGGGTTGTATGAACTTCGTTCTCTAAAAAACGATGTTGAATTTAATAAAAAATTCTGGGCGGTTGTCGCGATCTGCGGCGTATTAGCGACTATCGTATTTTATTTCGTACCAGCGCTTTTAATTGCTCCGAAAGTCAATCTTTTTCTTTTTCTCGCTATTTTCGGATTGCTGGGATTTCTTTGGCGCAATCTTTTTAACAATCTGCTTGGCGCCGGCTCTCCGCAAAATAAAATTCTACTCATCGGATACAATCAAACCGCCCAAGAGCTTGCCGACTATATTACTGGCCATCCCCAATTAGGATACGAAATTAAGTTTTGGATGAAGGAAGGCCTGCAAGACAAAGAGTTGGAACACCTTGCCCAAGTCATTCTCGCCAACAAAATAAATATCGTTGTCGTACCGGCGCACATCAAGAAAAATTCCAAAGCGGCAAAATTAATTTATAAAAATTTAGTGCTCGGAATTGAAGTTATAGATCTTGCCTGTCTTTATGAAACGGTTTTTAGAAAAATCCCCTTGGCAGAACTGGAAGAAGTTTGGTTTTTAGAAAATATAACCAAACGTCATCGAGTTTATGAAATTTTTAAGCGTCCGGTGGAAATTTTACTTACCGTAACCTTTAGCATCGCGACATTGCCGCTAATAATTTTAATCGCTACTTTTATCAAAATAATATCTTCCGGCCCGATTATTTTTTCCCAGCAGCGCACCGGCAAAAATGACTCTGAATTCACAATTTATAAA
>JBBTTV010000023.1:0-2247 GCA_038064115.1 Patescibacteria group bacterium | reverse complement strand
GGCCGGGCGGCGCTTAAGGCCGTTCGTCCTGTTTAAATTCCGCACCATGCGCGTTGACGCCGAAAAAGACGGGCCGCAATGGGCTAAAAAAGATGATAAACGGATACTGCCATTAGGAAGTATTTTACGAAAAAGTCACTTAGACGAATGGCCGCAATTATACAATATTTTAAAAGGAGATTTATCTTTAGTCGGCCCAAGACCGGAACGCCCGGAATTTATTAAGGATTTGCGACAGGATATCCCCTATTATGATTTACGGCATTTAATCCGACCGGGCATTACCGGCTGGGCTCAAATAAATTATCGCTACGGCGCTTCAATTGAAGACGCTTACGAAAAACTGCAATACGATATGTATTACCTAAAAAATCGTTCTATTATTTTAGATATTCTTATTATTCTTAAAACCATAAAATTGCTGTTTACTTCCGCAAGGTAATATTGGTATTTATTTTGTTGTTTTTCGTGATTACGGAAAAACTAATTATTGCGATTTATATCCCGAAACTAAGGAGTGTTATATTTTTGATAGAATTGATCGTTATATAACCCCCCGATGAATGGGAGGCTATTTATAAAGAATCTTTTGGCGAGAAAGGTTATCCATCGTTTTTATGGTTAGGTGCGACTTACTATAACACTAACCTTGCTATCGCAAGGTTAGTGTTATAAACGCCGTTTTCTGTGACGGAAATTATAAAAGCTCGGGGTATTCCCGAGCTTGTTTTTTATTTTCCAAGCAACTGTTTGAGCCCTTCGTCCAAGCTCATTTCAGGCTTCCATCCAAGCAATTCTTTTGCTTTTGAAATATCGGCAAGCGATACGCGCGCTTCACCACGGCGCTCGGCAATCAATTTGCACAATCCCGCGTCTATTAAATCTTGAGTAGCGGTATTCGGATGTTTTTCAAGCATCATCTTCGCCACATCCCACATTGAGTAATTGCATCCGGTGCCTATGTTAATGATTTCCGCGTTTCCGACTTTCGGCGAATGCATCGCAAGAAGATTCGCGCGCACGACATCGCTAACATGAGTAAAATCGCGCCGTTGATGCCCGTCTGGAACAATCGTTAATGGTTTCCCCTGTTTTAAAAGATCGCAAAAAATTCCAATAACGGTCGGATACGGCCCGTCTGTCGCGTTCGTCTGTCTTGGGCCATATACATTAAAATATCGAGGGCATACGGTTTCGGGACCTCCGGTCATTTTACCCATATCTCTCATAAGCATCTCGCCCATCCGTTTTGTTGAGCCATACGGATGAAGCGCTTGCGAATCTACTTGATGATTTTCCAACACTGGAAATTCAAATCCGGTCAGATTCCCATACGCGGACGAAGAAGCGGAATACACCACCCTTCGCACTCCGTGGTTTTTCGCGGCCATCAGTATATTGCGCGTTCCTTCCGCATTCACTTTAAAATATAAATTCGGATTATCAAATGACGGCTGAATTCTGGCTAATGCCGCGGTGTGAAATATGCCGTCGGCGCCCTTGAAAGCTTCTTGCGTCATCGACATTGTTACATCGTTAAAATTGCTGATATCGCGATGATAAAAAGTTATTTTTCTTTTTGAATCTTCAAGATGAATTAACTTTCCTGTTATTAAATTATCAATGACGCATACTTCGTGTCCTTCTTTTACTAACGCATCAACAATGTGCGATCCGATGAACCCAGCTCCGCCAGTGACCACATACTTCATCTTTTCCTTCCTTTCATGATGAGCCGCCAGTTGGCGGACGAACCATACTGCTACCTATAAAACTATGGTTAATGGTAAAATGTTATAGGTAATAAAGCAACGCTCACCCGAATATACGGCAAGCCATCAGATATGTTGCCTTCAGGAAACAGCGTCCGTTTGCTCCAGCGGCAAACGGCGCTTCTCTCTCAGCGCGTTGTCATTCGTCTGTTAACTAGTAACGAACGAACCAATCCAACGCGCTTCCGAGATGTTCCTTCAAGCAACTACCCGATGGCTAAAATTATTAATATTATGTTTCTGAAAATAAAAAATTGGTTATTCAGCAATCAAACTATAAGCCAGACAATCGCTAAAAATACTTTCTGGCTTTTTTCCGGCCAGATGATAGGCCGCCTTTTGCGGGCGGCTATAGTTATTTATGCTGCGCGGGTTCTCGGCGCCGCCAGCTGGGGCGCGTTTTCTTACGCTCTGGGCATCGCCGCTTTTCTTACTATTTTTTCCGATATCGGCATTAACGCCCTTATCACCAAAC
>JBBTTV010000022.1:0-5442 GCA_038064115.1 Patescibacteria group bacterium | reverse complement strand
GCAAGTGGCAAAAAACCACTTTCGCGGAAATTTATAAAAAATACAGCGGATTAGATAATAAAAAAATTGACCCAGTGAAATTGGATGAGATTTTTAAAAAAGAAGTTCGTCCTAAAATAATAACCCCAACTTTTGTTATGGATTATCCGGAATCAATAATGCCGTTGGCTAAATACAAAGAAAACGACCCATCTTTAACGGAAAGCTTCCAATTGATAGTGGGTGGGGTTGAAATCGTTAAAGGTTTTTCGGAAATGAACGATCCGGTGCTTCAGCGCCAACAAATGGAAAGACAAGAGGCCGAGCGTCGCAAAGGCGATGAAGAAAAATCGCGGCTTGATGAAGATTTTTTGGAAACGCTAGAGCATGGAATGCCTCCTACGGCAGGAATGGGGATAGGAATAGACCGCCTTGTCGCGTTAGCAACTAACAGCCACGCTATTAAAGAAATAATCGCTTTTCCAACTTTAAAACCGAAAGGCAAAGAATAATCCCTGCCCGCCGATAGGGGCGTGGCCTGCCCGCCGATAGGGGCGTGGCCTGCCCGCCGATGAGGCGGGGCGAATAACGCGAATTACGACAAATAACGAAAATTTTGTGATATTATTTAATAGTTATGTTGGACATCAATTTAGTCAGAAATAACCCAGAAGAGATTAAAAAGGCGTTGGCTAAAAAAAAGGTTCCGCCGGCCGCGGTGGATTTGCTTTTAGAAAAAGACATTAAATGGCGCGAAGAAATAAAAAAAATCGAAGACCTGCGAGCTCAACTCAATCAATTGAGCAAAGCACGAAAAATTGAAGAAGCAAAAGCAGTTAAAGAAGAACTTAAAAAAGCTGAAGCGGTTTTGCCGGAATTGGAAACTGAACGCAATCTTGCTTGGATAAAATTACCGAACATTCCTTCCGAAGATACGCCCGTCGGCTTGGATGAATCAGAAAATAAGCCAATCCGCAAATGGGGCGAGCCTGCCAAATTTAATTTTACGCCGAAAGACCATCTTGAATTAGGCAAAGCGCTGGGAATTATTGACGTAGAAACCGCGGGTAAAGTGTCCGGCAGCCGTTTTGCCTATCTGAAAGGGGACGCGGTGCGTCTGCAAATGGCGATTATTAAATTTGTTTTTGATACGCTTGGTAATGAAAAGATTTTAAAAAAAATAGCTAACCGGGTGGAAAAAGGTTATTCATCAAAACCATTTACCCTCGTTTTGCCGCCGATGATGATTAAACCGGATGTTTTTAAACGAATGGCTCGTTTAGATCCTGGACAGGAAGAAGAGCGTTATCATTTGCAAAAAGACGACCTTTATTTGGTCGGCAGTGCCGAACATACGCTCGGCCCGATACATATGGATTCTTCTATTCCGGAAGACCAATTGCCGATTCGTTATGTCGGTTATTCTACCAGTTTCCGCCGGGAAGCCGGTTCTTACGGCAGGGACGTAAAAGGCATTTTGCGAATGCATCAGTTTGATAAATTAGAAATGGAATCTTTCACCCTTCCGGAAAATTCAAGCAAGGAACAACAATTTATTGTTGCCATTCAGGAATATTTGATGCAACAACTCGCGATTCCTTATCAAGTAGTTTCGGTTTGCACCGGTGATATGGGCGGGCCTGATTACAGGCAAATTGACATTGAAGCGTGGCTTTCCGGCCAAAATAAATATCGTGAAACCCACACTTCCGATTTAATGACCGATTACCAATCACGCCGCTTGGCAACTAAAATCAAAAGAAAGGACGGCAAAACGGAATTAGCGCACATGAATGACGCAACGGCGTTCGCGCTGGGTCGGATAATTATCGCTATTTTAGAAAATTATCAAAACAAAGACGGCAGCGTTACCGTGCCGAAAGTTTTAAGAAAATACGCGGGTATTAAAAAAATTAAGTAAAATCCTCTGTGTTAAACAGAGGATTTTTTAAATTTAATCCAATCTCTGATGCTTTCAATCGCTATCCAGGAATCAGTGCTGAATTTTCCGAACTTGCACGGAATAAGGTTGGTAACTTGAGTAGCGACTGTCATATAAATCATTATATATAGATAAACCGGGACCGGTGCCTCAAAAAACTCGGCTTGAATAAAATAACTGAACAAAATAAAAGCGCAAACAGCCAAGGTTAATCCTATGCCGGCAAGCGAAATAATTAATCTTTCCTTTGGATGTCGGTGAATATAATAAAAACTTTGCGGATTATTTTTTTCTTTTTCTCTATCATCCAATTCGCCTAAAGCACGGGATTCTGCCGCAAAAGCGGGAATGCCAATGATAAAACGGGTTCCGGTTTTCAGTTTTTTACTGAACAAATTAAATACCCCTATCCGAAAAATCGTAATCATAACGCCAAATTTTCTTTGAAAATAATAGTGCCCATATTCATGAATAATCATTTCAACAACAGAAGCGAGGCAAAAATAAATTATAACCGCAAACCAAAAATCATTTTTATAAAAGTTATAAGCGTTAAAAGTCGTTTCCATGCCAATAATCAGGATTACGCCCAACATTAAAAGCAAAGACAGGACTAACATTAACAGAATCGCTACTGCGAATTCGCACACCGCCTTGATTTTGTCTTTGACCAAGGGAGCACCTCCTTGTTAAAATGTAAAGGAACTGAACTTGCTAAATTCTACCACAAAATAATACTTATGGCAAACTTAAAAACTTGGGTCAATATCGATTCCGCCGCGATAAAACATAATTTTAAAACTATTAAATCTTTATTAAAGCCCCAAACGGAATTGTGGGCGGTGGTGAAATCCAACGCCTATGGGCACGGCTTATTGGCATTCTCAAAAATAGCCAACCAAATCGGCGTTGACGGTTTTTGCGTTGATAGCGTCATTGAAGCGAGAAAATTGCGTGATGAATACATCAAAAAACCTGTCTTGGTTTTAGGGTCTACCTTGCCGGACTTATATACCGAAGCTCTCCGCAACAACATTATAATTACTATTTCTAATTTTGACGGTTTACGTTCCTGGATTAAATCAAAATACAAACCGCCGTTTCATCTGAAAATTGACAGCGGGATGCATCGGCAAGGATTTTATCCGGAAGAAATTCCGAAAGTTATTGCGGAATTTAAAAAGATTAAAGATGTTAAAAATTATTTAACGGGGGTTTATACCCACTTCGCTTCCGCCAAAGATATTAACTACCCGACTTACACGGATATACAATTTGAAAAGTTTATGAAATCGGTTCAAATTCTGGAAAAATCCGGTTTTAAAAATATCAAAAAACACTGCGCCGCTACCGGCGGCGCGATGATCAACGACAAATATCATTTGGACGCAGTCCGCATCGGCATCGGCTTATATGGTCTTTGGCCGTCTAAAGAATTGGAGATTCAATTGTCTGACAAAGTAGTCTTAAAACCGTCGCTTTCCTGGCATGCTTTAATAAGTGAAATTAAAAATGTGCCGGCCGGAAGTTATATCGGATACGATATGGCTGAAAGAGTGCTTAAACCCACGAAAATGGCTATTATTCCTATCGGTTATTGGCATGGTTTTCCGCGGCTTCTTTCTAGCACTGGTGAAGTTATTGTGAAAAATAAAAAAGCGAGGGTTCTTGGCAGAGTTTCCATGGATTTAATTTGCGTTGATGTTACCGGAATTCCCTGCAAGGTGGGGGACGCCGCCACTATTATAGGCTCCTCCTATGACATAGCGCAAAAAACAGGCACCTCTCATTACGAAGTAGTAACAAGAATTAATCCTTTAATTGAGCGTGTTGTTACATAAACAATTGGATAAACAACAGCGGAGGAGGCGGATAATTTTCCGAATTAAAATTTATCTTTTCTCCGCCGCTTTTTTGATTATATTAATAGCGGGGTGGTATTTTATCGCCAATGCCTCCATTTTTAAAATTAAATTTTTTGAAGTTAACGGTCTTGATATTTTTTCCAAGGAAGAATTTTTAAGCAACATTAAACCGCTTGTTTTGAGAGGTTATTTTTCCAACGCATTGGGTTTTGATAATATATGGGCTTGGCCGAATAAAATTACTTACAATCACCCGGCTTTAAAACAGGTGCGGCTCGATAAGGATTTTTGGAAACGCACAATAACTTTTGACATAGAAGAAAGGCTGCGTTACGGAATTTGGTGCGCAAAAAATGGAACAAATTGTTCCTGGTTTGATAAGGACGGGGGGGGTTTTGGCGACGCTCCGACAACAGACGGCTTTTTAGTCCTAAAAATCAGCGGCGAAAAGCCGGAATCGGAAATGAGCAACATATTAAAAATACTGGACGCCTTGAAAAAAAGAAACGTCGCGGCAACAGATATCTCTTTTGACAAAGAACTGCAAGAATTGAGCGTAAAAACTTTGGAGGGGGCAAAAATTATTTTTAGCACCCGATTTAATCCGATTTCAATATTTATTTCCGCTTACGAAGGTATCGTCAAAAAAATAGGATTCAAATCTATTAAATATTTGGATTTAACGGTGGAAAATAGAATCTACTACCAATAAGAGTAATCCCTGCCCGCCGATGGTGGCGGAGCGAATAACAGCAAATAACACGAATTAACTTTGTTAATGACTGCTCAATATGTTCCTGCCTAAAGACGATAAAAATTATAAATGGACTGGTCACATCAAAAATAAAATGATGTATTATCGGCTATCCGCGCAAAAAATTAAAAATATTTTAAAATTTTATGACCGCAAAGAAGAGGGGATAGCTCCGAAAACGCAAGCAGTTATGAAACGCAATGATACTCCGAAAAGAAAAGAAGAGATATGGGTAATGTATTCCCGACGTAAAGTCGGGACCCCGACTTTCTTATCAAAAAATAAAAATAGTACGTCGGGGCAAAAAACAGCAGAAACCATTTTAATCAGCGCGTGGCGTTATCCGGGCGTAAGCAAGAAAGGAAGTAAAATACCTGTTCCGGATGAAATTTTAGCAGAAATCCAAACTTGGTTTAATAAGAAATAAATCAACACTCACCCGATATCTCTTCCCTCAACCCGCTTCGGTCATCCAGCGATGACTTCCCCTCCAAGTTTTCGGGCTCGCTTGTCCTCGCCGCGTTGCTCCGACATAAAGTCGGAGACCATGCCAACGCGGCTCCGGGGGTTTCGGGGAAGAGATATCGGGTTCGCTCAAAAATTGAACGCTAATGGATTATTCTTCAGTAAAAAAATTTTCTTCTCTTTCGCTCAACTGTCTCTGATTTTGGTCGAAGACAGATTGCCTTGAGGAACATCTCGGAGCCCCGACGGATTGGTCTCCGAGAAATCGGAGCGTCGGGGCGAGAGAGAGGCGGATTGGCTCGCTGGAAGCCAATCACGCCGTTTCTGAAAGGCAACTGCCTGAGAGAATTAAAATCAGAAAACCTTCAGTTAAAAAATAAAACCCCCTGATTAAATCAGGGGGTTGATTTTTCCACCATCTTTGAAAATATTCTTGA
>JBBTTV010000021.1:0-12900 GCA_038064115.1 Patescibacteria group bacterium | reverse complement strand
CATTCCCTGCCCTCGCGTTGCAAGCACAATCGCTCCAAAAAAAATCGCGCCAATAACCGCGGCTAACGCGTGATTAAAATAATCTCTTTGCAATATCGTAATGCCAACTCCCAAAAACGCTATCCCGATATTCAACGCGTCAGGAATAATAAAAAGACGGAAATCTATCGCGGCTATAAGAATAAAAAAAACTGACGCCAATAACCAAATAGAGAGACTTGTGACAGCCGTTGAATCCATGAATCCTATTTTGCCGGCAAGTAACGCAAAAATAATTCCTGTTGCCAATTCCACAACCGGATATTGCAAAGATAATTTATGTCCGCAAGAACGGCATCTCCCTTTTTGAATAATGAAACTTGCTATTGGTATCAATTCGTGCCATGCCAAAACTTTCCCGCAATGCGGACAATGCGAACGGCCTTGTCGCATAAAAAGGCTAAACTCACCTTTTTGAGGTGAGTCGCCTTTGTATCGCATAGACACGACATTCAGAAAACTTCCAATAATTAATCCGAAAAGAAGAAATAATATCTCAAACATTATTAAAGTTGAGTGCAATAAACCGGGTCATTGCAATCCACGCCGTTAACGGTACCGTCAACATCCTGCCGCAAAGAAGCGTCATTCGTGTCTCCCAGCGTCGCGCCAACGACATAACTTTGCCTGTTGCCGGAAACGCCATAAAGATAATTATTGCCCGGAATAGGATCATTAGAAATTGATGTAACTCCGATTTGAGCATTCACTAAAGTGCTTTGCACATCAGCCCATGTAGTTGGATTAGTCGTATTGCAAGTTCCAGTCGTAGCTCCGCCCGGATAATATCCGCATTTGTTGTAATACAATTCCAAAGCGTTTTGAACTTGCCGAGTATCGGCAATACGGCGAGCATCCTGGCCGCGCGCTCTAAATCCGCCCAAACCGACTAAAACAATAGACGCTAAAATACCAATAATGGCGATTACGACTAAAATTTCTATTAATGTAAAACCTTTTTTATTTTTCATATTTTTATAGTAACTTTTCCACACGACCTTTGCCAATTTTATTTGCGAACAAAAGGTTTTGTAAATAAATTTTCGTAGAAAATTTATACAGAACCCTTAGAATACCTGTACTAAATTATAAATCGGGATCAGCATTGAAGCAAATAACAAGCCGATCATCACGCCCATCACAACCATTAAAGTCGGCTGAATCAGTTCAACTAAATTACTTACCGCGTCATTCACTTCTCGGTTATAAAAATCCGCTATTCTTCCGAACATTTCTTCGGTTTTACCGGTACTTTCGCCGACAGCCACCATTTGGCTCACCAAATCCGGAAAATAAACAGAGCTTCGCGCCAATGATTGCGATAATAATTCTCCGCCGCGAACGCTTTCCGCGATAACATGAATTTCCTCCTGATAGATTGAACTGTCAATCGTATGGCCTGCAATTTCCATCGCTTGAGTAATCGGAATGCCGCCCTTGATAAGTATTTTCATTCCTTCAGCGAAACGGGAAACATAAATTTTCTTGAACAACTTCCCAGATACCGGCACTTTAAGCAAAATCTGGTCAAACACTACCCTGCCTTCGCTACTACGGAAATAATCTACTAATAAAATAATCATCATTACTACTCCGATTATCAGCGCCCACCACCAATTCGCCACAAAATTTCCGCTGGCCAAAAGAATTTTAGTTAAAATAGGAAGCTCAACGTTCGCTTCGCTAAAAATCGGGGCTAATTGGGGGAATACCACGCCGATAAGAATGCCTGCCACAACCACAAAAAGGCCGACAACAAAAGCCGGATAAATCATCGCGTTGCGAACGCGTGAAGTTAAAGCTAATTGTTTTTCCAAATAATCCGCCAAAAAAGTCATCACCTCTTCCATCCGGCCAGTCACCTCCGCGGAGCGTATAAGGTTGATGTAAAATTCGGAAAAAATATTGCTGTGTTTTTCCAACGCCTGGGACAACGAAAGACCGGCATCAATGTCCGACGAGATATCAAACACCGCTTCTTTCAACAACGGATTTTTAGTCTGCCGCTGAAGATTTTGCAAGGCGTCGGTCAGGGGCATTTCCGCTTCCAACATCGTCGCTAATTGCCGAGTAAATACCATAAGATCGCTGATTTTAACTCTTCGGAAAAAATTAACAACTGACAAATACCAACCTGGAACGCGAACTTCTTCCAAGCTTAAAAGATACAGCTCGTGCTTTTGAAGAATATTTGTCGCCACATCGCGGTTAATCGCTTCAACGTAGCCAACCTGCAGCTCTCCCGTTTTTGTTCTGGCGTTATATTTGAATTTCATCCCGTTAGAGACAGGTTCCGTTTGCGGAACCGTAAAATAACCGTTTAATGCCCAAGCGACTTTTTGTATCATTAATTTTGTTTAGCATATTGAATAAATTTAAATTGTCTTTAACGGGACTACCTTTCTAATAATATTCTTAGTTCCGACGGGTTTAAAGAATATATTTCGGCATTTTCTCGGGAAATGATTTTTTTCTTCACTAAATTTGCCAGAGAATGATTAAGCGTCACCATTCCCTCTTGAGCGCCAGTTTCAATAACTAAGTCCACTTGATAGGCCTTCCTTTCGCGAATCAAATTTCTAATCGCGGAATTAGCAAGCATAATTTCAAAAGCCGGAATACGGCCGCCACCGATTTTTGGTATTAAACGTTCGGAAATAATACCGACTAAAGTCGCCGCCAATTGAGCGGAAGCTTGCGATTGCTGTTCTGGCGGAAACGTATCTATGATTCTATCTATAGTTTGCGAAGCAGAATTCGTATGAAGTGTGGAAAATACCAAATGGCCGGTTTCCGCGGCGGTTAAAGCGGCGGTTATTGAAATCGGGTCGCGCATTTCGCCGATCATAATCACGTCAGGGTCCTGCCTCAACAACGAATGAAGCGCTTTGTGAAAAGTCGGCGTATCGCTTAAAACTTCCCGCTGGGATATTATGCAGCGATCTTGGGTAAATAAATATTCTATCGGGTCTTCAACCGTAATAATATGTTTGGTGCGCTGATGATTTATTTCATCCAGCATCGCCGCTAACGTGGTTGACTTACCATGGCCGGCGGGACCGACTACCAACACAAACCCCTGGGAGATACCGGTAAAATCGCGCAGTATCGGCGGCAAATTCAATTCTTCCAATGTTTTAATCTTTGCCGGAACAAACCGAAACGCAACCGCCATCGTGCCGCGCTGATAATACGCGTTAACGCGGAATCTGGCTTTATTGTCAAAAGAATGCGAAAAATCAATCGCCTTATCTTGCATTAAACGTTCTTTTTGATCAGGCCGAAGCAATTCATTAACCATTCCTTCTATGACGTCAACGGTTAATAATGGCGTGTCTTGCATGGGAACCAGCGCGCCGTCAATTCTTAGAGTCGGTTTTCTTCCAACGGCTAAATGCAAATCTGACGCGTTTTGACTTACCGTCGCTGTTAAATAATCATTAAGTTGTTGTTTTGGATCGGGCATCTTTTTAATTTTATCACACCTCGCTTGTTTCTCTTAAAACTTCTTCAATGCCAATTTTGCCCTCAAGAGCTTTAATGATTCCGTCTTGGCGCAAAGTAACCATGTTCTGCCTTTTGGCTTCTTCTAAAAGTTTATTTTCCGTAACTCCGATATTAATAATCTCCGTTAATTGGGGCGTCATTTTAAACGCTTCAAAAATCGCTACCCTTCCGACTATGCCTTTCTTTTTGCATTTGACGCAGCCTTCCGCTTTATAAACTTTGTATGGCGCTTTGTATTTGTCGCGCAAATCCGCCGGCAGTCTGGAAATTTCATCTTTAATAATTTCTGAAATTTCCGGAGACGGCGACATGGATTTTTTGCAATCCTGACAAAGTTTTGGAACTAATCGCTGAGCGGCCATTAAGGATAATGCGCTCGGCAATAGAAATGGTTTTACTCCCAAATCAATTAATCTTGGAATGGAAGAAACGGAATTATTCGTATGCAAAGTGGTCAAAACAATGTGGCCGGTTAAGGCCGCGTGAACCGCGAGCTCGGCCGTTTCGCTGTCTCTAATTTCACCAACCATAATCACATCCGGATCTTGCCGCAAAATTTGACGCAAACCGCTTGCAAAATCATAACCGATTTCCGGCTTGATTTGCGACTGGTTAATGCCCGATATTGAATATTCAACAGGGTCTTCCAAGCTGACTATATTAACGCCTTCTTTATTAAGTATCTGCATTACCGCGTAAAGAGTGGTGGTCTTGCCGGAACCAGTCGGTCCGGTTAAAACAATCATGCCGTATGGCTTGCCGATTGCTTCTTTAATTGCTTCGGAGTTTTGCCCTATCAACCCCAAGTCATCCAAACTTCTTAATCCGACTTTCGGGTCAAGAACGCGCAAAGCGGCTTTTTCTCCGGCTGGAGTGGGAAATGTCGCGACGCGAAAATCAATTTCACGGTCCAAAATAATAGTTCTAAAACGGCCGTCCTGCGGAATGCGCGTTTCATCAATTTTCAAATTGGAAAGAACTTTAATTCTGGAAATTATAGGTTTGTGCAAATCAATCGGCAAAGAAGAAACTTCCCGCAACTCTCCTTCTATTCTAAATCTGACACGCAACCTGTCTTGTTGCGGCTCAATGTGAAGGTCGGAAGCATTGCCGGCGACCGCTTCTTTAAGCATCGTGGAGACCAATTTAATTATCGGCGCCTCTTCCGCGATTGCCACTTCCGGCTCCAATTTTACGATGCGGCGGTCTGCTTGCTTAAACGGTTTTACCGCTTGCAATGCCGCCTGAATTTCATCTTGAAAACCCGAATATTTACTCAAAACAGCGGTGATATCGGAAGGCGTTACAAGAAAAACGCCGACATTGGCTTTTTGCTGTTTGCCCAAAAAACGCAACGCTTCTTTTACGCCCAAATCATCCGGGTACAACGCGCCAACAACAATCATGTCTTTGGAACGCGACAAAGGAATTATTTTATAACGGTTTGCGGTTTCCGGAGGAATTATTTCCAGAATATCTTTCGCGATAATTTCCGAATCGATTTTTTTGTAAGGAATTCCTAAAATTTTACTTTTAACTTTTGCCAATTCCGTTTCATCTACCAATCGCCTGTCATAAATAATCGCTTCAACTGATTTTTTTTCGGTTTGGGCGTCTTTCAAAAGTTTATCGCCGACTTCTTTCGCCAAAAGCCCCACCCCCGTCAATGATTGAATTAAATCTTGGTCTTTCATGCTAATTGTATTTACAAACAAATTTTAATTTTTGCGAAGCAAAAATTCTGGCGGGTAAAAGTTTCTTGCTAAAATTTGTTCGGCTCATGCCTTCAAATTTTAGAGAAACCCCCTAAAAAGGCATAAATGGATTTGTTCGACCAATCTGGCCAACCGTCGGTGACGGAGCGTAAGGTCGCAAATTTCTAAACGCCTGGCTGTTAAGCACGTTCGCCGGATTAATTTGCTTGCTGGATACTTCACCGGCGGTTTTAAGAGGCGGCGGAACGATAACTTCAAATACCGGCGCGGGAGCGAAGAAAACGAAATAAACCGCTCCGGCCACAATCAGAATAATAACGGCAACAATTATTGTGGTAATATTAATTTTCATTTTATTGCTGATAATAAGCGTTAATTGTTAAATCGTGCCTATAAAAATCTTGCTCCGGTTTTCCGGCTGGTTGAATTTTTAAGCTGCTTAAATCCATTACCCGAATATTGGTTTCCGCGGATTTTACAAATGTTTTTAACGCTCCATAGGGGCCGATTAATCGCAAATCAACCTGAATTGTCCCCAAATTGTTCGGTTTTAATGCCAGAGTTTTTAAATTAAACGATTGAATGGACAAACCGCTAAATTGGCTGAGCGCGAAAATTTGCTGAAACAGCTCGGCTATTCCTTCGTCCAACGGCATTGCCAGCGAAACGGTTTCTTGTAGCTGGGCCGCGCTTTCATATTGGCTTAATAAATTTTTAACATTGGAAATTATTTCTTTTTGCTTATCAAACAAATCGCTTTTCGCGGCTAAAGACGCGCGCAAGCTTTGGATATCGGCGTATTCTGGCCTGACTAAATTTACATAAAAAATCAAAGCAAGGAGAAAAAACAAGCCGGTCAGCAAAATACTTAAAATTCTTTTTGAAGAAGTTTTCATGTTTATTTAAAAATTTCCGGCTTTAAAAACAGAGTTGCTTTAAAATTAGCTTTGCCCGCTTGAGTTTCCGCTTGATTCACCATAAACCTTCCTACTTCCGGCGCTTGCTTATACGCCTCAAGCTGTTGGGCTAAAATTTCATAAGATTGCGCCACGCCTTCCAGCGTTAATTCCAAGGAAACGATATTTAAATTAAAACTTTTATAATAAACCTGTTTGTTGGTGTATTTTTCTAAAATCGGAAGTATTTTTGACCCAAAAATATGGGTGCGCAAAACTTCCTGCAAATTCCCCAGTTGAGAATAAAACTTTATCAATGTTTGTTGATCGGCAGCTGGAACGGTTTGAGCCAAAGCCGAAATCTCTTGATCTTTTTCAATAATTTTTGAATTCAAAAACGGCTTATAACCGAAAGACAAACCGAGATAACCGACAAGAGTTATGGAAAAAAGCAAAAAAGAAAAAAGCAAAACCCGCCACGGCCATTGCGTTGGCAATTGTTCCGGCCCGACAAATCTGTCTAAATTATTTGGCATATTTTATTCCTAAACCGAGGGCTATAGCTAAAGATATATTCAAATCATTAAGACGCGGCCTCAAAGTAACCGGATATTCTACTTTGGCAAGCGGATTTCCAATTTCCGCCGGTAAATTGAGTTGCGATCCGATATAATCCTTAACTCCCTCCAATCTCGCTCCTCCGCCAGTTAAAATAACGCGCTTCACCGCTTCTTTGTAGGAATTTTCGTAATTGCTTTTGATACGCCCTCCTTCATTTATTATAACATCCAACAGCGGTTTCATGAGTGTGGATAACTCTTGCTCTCCGCCCACCCCCTTTAATCCTCTTTTTTGCTTCAATTCTTCCGCCCTTCTGACACTGATTCCTAATCCGCTGGACAACGCCTGCGTCAGTGATCCTCCGGCAAAATCGCTTTGGCCGACAAATTTTAATAAACCGTTCTGGGCGATAGAAAAACTGCTGGAACGGGCGCCGATATCAATAATAAGCGCCGGCTCTTTAAGTCCACGCGTTAATGACCTGGCCAAGCTTATTCCTTCAAGTTCCAAGGCAACCAGCTTCAGGCCTGCTAATTTAAAAATTTTCTTGTATTTTTCAATTTGCTCGTTAAGCATCGCGACTAAAAATATCTGCTGTTTTTTAACGCCGTTTTCGTCAGTCCGTTCGCCTACTCTCATCCAATCTAGCGTAACAACGGACAAAGACATCGGAATATATTGCCGCGCTTGAAATCCAATTGCTTTAGCCGTTTCGCTTTCCGGCATTTCCGGCAATTCAATCAGCGTTGTAAATCCGGAAAATGCCGGCAAGGAAGCGATAACTTCATCACTTTTAATCTTCGCGCGAGATATTAATTCTTTTAAATACTTGGCTGTTTCGGTTTCCAAAAGTTTTAAACTGCTCGTTTGCAAGGCATCGTTAAAACGATTGAGATATCCGTAGGTTTGAAGAATGCCGTAATTCACCAGTTTCTTGCCGCTCATTTCCACAACTTTGATTGAAGTAGTGCCAATATCAACTCCTAAATAAGTTTTTTCGCCGAACCACTTGTGGTGAGCAACGCCGAACCATGATTTGAAAAATGACATATTCTTCATTATTATATCAAACTATGTACTACTTGATAAAGCTTAAAAAAGCTTTTTTAGAAATTCTCTTCCCGCCGGTCTGTTTAAGCTGCAAAAGGCATATTACCGAACAAGAAAATTACCTCTGCCATTTATGCGCCACAAAAATTTTTATTAACAAAACTCTGATTTGCCCGGTTTGTCGCGCGCGATTGGCTGATAACCGAAAAACTTGCCATAAAAAATCTTTGTATCTTCTTGCCGCCGCGGCGTTTTATGACGACGAAACGGTAAAAAATCTTATTTGGCGATTAAAATATCGCAACGAAAAAGCGGCCGCTGCGCCTTTAGCCAAAATTTTGACTGAACATATTAAATTGACCGGGCTTATCGGCGCGACTGGACCCTTAAAACCAAAAAATACTATTTTAGTGCCAATCCCCCTTCATCCGGCACGCGAAAGACAACGCGGCTTCAATCAAAGTTTTCTGCTTGCGGAAAAACTGGCGGAAAATTTAAATCTTACTTTGGCGAATTCTCTGTTACGAGAAAAAAATACCAAACCGCAAGCGGAAATTGAAGATTTAAAAAAACGCCGAGAAAATGTTGTTGATTGTTTTATTGCGAACAATACCGGCGAAATAAAAGGAAAAAATATTTTATTGGTGGACGATGTTTCCACGTCCGGCTCTACTTTAAATGAAGCCGCTAAAGTTCTTAAAGCAGCCGGGGCCAAAAAAATCATCGGCTTGGTGGCGGCAAGAGCCAGATAGAAATCCACGGGCTTATGGTTCGATAAGCTCACCTATCGTCATTCGATGACGATATAAATAGTTCGTCCGCTATCCGCCCCATCTGGCGGAGGCGAATCACTATAAATGCCCGTGGTACTTCTATACTTTCTTTCTAAAAAGCCATTTTCCAAATTCAACAAGCGCAAGATTTAAAACACCAACTCCAAAAACCCCCCATAGCCATTCATAAGGCAAAGCAACTGTTTCAAAAAGTTTTTGGAAAAATGGAACATAAATGGCGACCCACATTAAAACTAAGCCGCAAATAACGCTTAATAATAAATAAATATTGGAAAAGAGATTGATCGTGAAAAGGCCGTGCTTCAAACTTCTGACGGCGAATATCAACAAAAGCGTGTCAATGCCAAAAGCCGCGAAAATGAAAGTTTTTACAACTTCCTCGTCAAAACCAAGCCGCAATAATCCCCAATAAAGCGCGAACAACAAAAAACTGGATAAGATTCCTATAACTAAAATTAAAAATTTCATTTCCGAATCCAATAAATTTTTATGAAGCTTAGGCGGTTTTAATTTTAAACGGTCAATGCCGTCTTCAAATGCAAGCGCGATGCCCGGAAAACTATCGGTAAAAAAGTTAACCCAAAGAATCTGCAGTGGATTTAAGGGAAGCGCTAAACCAGCGAGCAAAGCGCCGCCAATTAAAATAATTTCGTCCAACGCGCTGGAAAGCATATAAACAATGACTTTTTTTATATTAGCGACGATTCTCCGCCCTTCGTCAATTGCTTTAACAATTGTTTCAAAATTATTATCCAACAAAATCAGGTCCGCGACGTCTTTGGCGACATCCGATCCGGAACCCATTCCAACGCCAATGTCCGCCTGCTTCAAACTAGGCGCGTCGTTAACGCCGTCTCCGGTCATTGCCACTACTGCCCCGCTTTCTTGGAACGCCTTCACAATTCTTAATTTTCCTTCCGGACTTACGCGTGAAATTATTTTTATTCCCGGAAGCAAAGCGCGTAAATCATCGGCGCTTATCGCGTCTAGCTCCGCGCCGTCAATCACTCCGGATTTTGTGAATTTTAATCCGATTTCTTTGGCAACCGCCTCCGCCGTTCCCCGATGATCGCCGGTAACAATCACGGTATTTATTCCCGCCTCCGTAACTTTGTTAATCGCTTCTTTTATTTCCGGCCGCACCGGATCGCGGAAAGAAACACTGCCTAAAAATTTTACTCCGTAAAAAATTTTCTTATCGTTAAGCGGTATGGGTTCGCTGATTTCTTTCGCGGCAATTGCCAGCACGCGTTCCCCGCTGGAAGCCATTTTGTTAACTTCATGCGATATGCGATGCTGTTCTTCTTTTGAGATATCGGAATACTTCAAAAGTATTTCCGGCGCGCCAAACATGCTTAATAAATAACCTGAATTATAATGAACAATCGCTGCGGAAAATTTATTCACGGAATTAAACGGAAGATATTCTACAATCGGCATTTTTTTCTTCAATAGTGGCAATAATAATCCTCTTTCCGCCGCCGCTTTAACTGCCGCGATCTCAAGAGGCCTTCCTATTATTTTCCAAGTTTCCGCAACATCGCTTGGATTTTCTATGACAACGTCTCCATTGAGAATAACCAATTTGAGAACTAAATCTTCCGTCTTATTTTCCCCTAAGCCCTCAAAAATGTTTATTTTGGACAGCGTCATCTTTGCTTGAGTTAAAGTTCCAGTTTTATCGGTTAAAATTACCGATGTGCTCCCCAATGTTTCCGCCGCTAAAAGTTTTCTGACAATTCCTTTCTTATGCGCTAATCTTTGCACTCCCATTGCCAAAATCACCGTCAACGCGATCGGTAGTCCTTCCGGAATGGCGGCAACCGCAATGGCAACGGCAATTAAAAACATATCAAAAGTTGATTGGCCTCCCAAAATTCCCATTACAAAAATTAAAGCAGTCGCCAAGATCAAAATTAACCCGACTCTTATGCTGAATCTTGCCATTGCCGCCTGCAATGGAGTTTTTTCTCGTTCCGGTCCGCGCACTAATTCGGCTATTTTTCCTATTTCCGTATTGCTTCCTACCGCGGTAACTACCGCGTTGGCAAAACCTTGCACCACGGCTGTCCCGCTGAACACCATTGATTGCTGATCCGCTAAAACGGCCTTAAAACTTACGGCGGCTTCTTTTTTAGATACAGGCAAAGATTCGCCGGTTAAAATAGACTGGTCTACCATTAAATCATTGGCATAAATAACTCGGCAATCCGCCGGTACCCGCCCTCCTTGAGACAAATGAACTATATCTCCGGGTACAAGTTCCGCCGCGTCAATTTCAATTTCATGATTATCGCGGAAAACCCTAACCCTTTCTTTGATGTAGGTTTTTAAATGAGTCAATGCTTCTTCGGCTTTATTTTCTTGATAAAAACCCAGCAATGAATTCACTAAGGCCGCTCCAAAAATAAAAACAGCATCGTTAAAATGCCGTAAAAATAAAGTAATAATACCGGCAACAATTAACAATAATATGAGCGGGCTTTTGAATTGCCTGAAAAAAATTCTAAGTTTAGTGATTTTTGCTTTAGTCGGCAAAACATTTTTACCAAAAACATACGAACGCTGTTGAGCTTCTTCCTGTGAAAGGCCCATCGCCGTCGTTTCCAAAACATCCAACGCTTTACCGACAGGCAATGCCCAAAAAGAACGATTTAATACGTCTTTGTTGACCACAATTTATTATATCAGATAATTAAGGAAGCTTTTTAATAAAAAGAGCAGGGTTACTGCTCTTTGTTTTTTATTAGATTATTTCTGATTCATCGGAAGCTTAATGTTGACAGGCCAATCGCTTTCTTTGCAAGTTATTAGCATAAATTCCACGCTTTCATTAATAAGTGTTTGGAGTTCCCGTGAATGACCGTACTTTTCCCACTGAAATTTCACCGTCGGCACCTCCGCGCTTTCATTAAATTTCATGCGATTTTTTTCCAAAGGTAAAGAGCTTATCGCGTAAGTGCCGTCATTCATTTCCCAAGCAAATTTCACAACTATTTTTGTCTCGCGAGCCCCGCTCAATTGTCCAATAAACAAGAAAAATCCTCCGGAAAGTTGTGAATTCTGCTCAATCCTTTCGGTCATTTTCCTCAACTTATGTTCGCCATTCAGAATATTTTCAGCACGTGTTTTAGCTGAAGTATTATAGGACACCAGACCTCAAATAATGACGGCTATTACGCCAATAATTACAATAGCTATACAAAGATCATCTAACGCAAAACCCGCTCTTTTCATTCCATTTCTCCTTGCCCTTCCGTAGCTTCCTGACTGGACAGGTTATGCGTAGGAGAGCTTTCCAAAAAACAAACAGAAATACTTCAAAAAACTAAGGGTAATTATAGCATATTAAGCCAGATAATGCAAGCTTGAATGGTAATGCGTAAGCACCTTTATTGGCAACATCGGTCTAGAACCAACTTTTTAAAAAGCGCTTCAGCTTGAGGATAACTATTGACTTTTAACGGATAGGCAGTAATATATAAGTATCACCACGAAAAGGACCCTTGCAGGGCTCGTCCCTGCCGGGGGTTTTTTCTTTTTAGGCTCTTAGGAGAGATTTTTGATCATTTAAGTAGGCTATTTTAGCTTCGGTTCTCTTCAGCAAAACCGAACATTTCTCTGTTGTGGCTGGCGAAACAATTGCGAGAAACCTGCCTTTTTCCTGTAAAAATTTAACTAAACCGGCGTAGTCGCCGTCGCTGGAAACCAATACCGCTCTTTCAAATGAATTTTCATACGCATCCCGCGTCGCTCTCAACACAAGGTCGGCATCACAATTACCCTTTGGTTTACCCTTATTGTCATAAATAACCTCCTTGAAAATTAAGGTAAATCCTGCCTCTTGTAGGCGTTCATATAAATCTTTGTTTTTAGGAATGAGTCCGATAAAAAGATAGGCCTGTCCGACTCCGTATTTATCTTTTAACCAAATACGAAAACGCTTATAGCTTAATTGCCACCCTAAATTTTCAACACCTTTATAAAGATTGGCTCCGTCGATATACGCGTAATTTTTATTCTGTTTTTCCATTTTGAAAATTGGCGGTAGGGGTGAGATTCGAACTCACGGTACCATTTCTGGTACAACAGTTTTCAAGACTGTCGCCTTAAACCGCTCGGCCACCCTACCATTTTCGCTATATTATACCGCTTACGGCAACGCCTGTCTATTGATGGTTTTCAATAAACTACTGCCTGTCATTTCGTTTGGCTTCGGTAAATTCAAAATTTCCAACACGGTTGGCGCGACATCCGGCAAAATTCCGCTTACATTAACTTTCGCGGGGGTTTTAATCGGCTCTTCAAAACGATTATCCGGCGTAATAAACCAAAACG
>JBBTTV010000020.1:11085-20311 GCA_038064115.1 Patescibacteria group bacterium | reverse complement strand
AACTTTGCCATTTTCACCGACAAAAGAATGGTTATAAACTTCACTTAATCCAAAACCGATTAAAATTCTTCTTAAAACATCTTTGAATTTTATTGATTCTTCGTAGCCGGATGTTTTTAGATAAATATGCGGCGCTTCTGACGACAGTTTGTTATAGCCGTGCAAATTAACTATTTCTTCAGCTAAATCTTCAAAAATAGAAATATCCGTTCGTTCCGGAGGCGCTATCACTAATTTTCCTTTTATTTTAAAATTCATTTTTTTAAGGTAATTAAAGCAAATTTTTTCTTTCAAATTTAATCCGGTGAGCCGATTAAATCTTCCAATGTCAAATTTAACTACCGTCTTTGCCGGTTTAACATAATTAATATCCAACCAATCGCCTATTTTCGCGCCATAAAGCTCTTTTAAGAGCTGCGCCGCGCGTTTAATGGCAATTTCAACGGATATGGGGCTTAAGCCATGAGCGAACCTGGCAGAAGCATCGGTAAATAAATTTTGACGGCGGGATGTTTTATAAATATTTGTCGCATCAAAATTCGCCGCTTCAATAATAATTTTTCTGGTGTGAATGTTAATTTCCGTCCTTTTGCCACCCTTGATTCCCGCTATCGCCACCGGCCCGCTATTATCAACAATAACCAAATCTTGTCCGGTTAAAGTAAAAACATTATTATCAATCGTTTCCATCTTTTCGCCGTTTTTCGCCAAACGCACGTTAATTACGCCCTTTAATAAATCCGCATCAAAAGCATGAAGCGGTTGACCGATTTCCAGCATGACGTAATTCATAACATCCACTATTCCGTTAATCGGTCTTAAGCCGCAACTTATTAAAATATCTTGCACCCATTTTGGCGAAGCGGTTACTTTAGAAATTTCGGCGTACAAACCGCTATAACGCCGGCAGAAATTTTTGGCTGAAATTTTTACTCCGAATTTTCTTGAGCTATTTTTTTTAACAATCGCGGCTAATTTCGGTTCCGCAATTTTGCCTCCGAAAATTGCGGACATAATCACGGCGATACCTCTATGAGAGGAAGCGTCTGAATAACGGTTGGCCGGAATGGAAATATCCACGGCGTCATCTTTTATTTCTTCAATTTCAAAAGCGCGCAAAGGAAATTCTTCAACAAATTTCTTTTGGTCTTTTATTCCGGGCGCTAATTTTTTAAGCAATAAATAACTGAATTTCATATGTTTAAGATTATTTTTTGGTTTTTAGAACTTCCATTTGTTTCTTTGCCAAAACACTCGTGGCTTTGTTCGCGGTAAAAGCGTAAAAATCCAGTCGCGAGGAATGTTCGCCGATATCTATCTTTGATTTTTCTTCAGTTTCAATCTCTTGCCGATATTTAGCGAATTCTTCGGCAGTAATGCTCTCGTTTGCGATTTTATTCCAAATTTCTTTGTCTTTTGGCGTTAATTCGGTTGGATTAAAATCAGGATTATCAAAATGCGCGGTGGGAATGCTTTTTTCTTGCTCGCCTTTTCGATATTCCTCAACCCCTTGCCGAAATAATTTCATTTCCTCTTCAATTTTATTTTTTTCCATTTTTTCCAACATTTTTTTAAAATTGATTGATAAACCTTAAATCGCCGGAATAAAATAATCTGATGTCATCTATTTTGTATTTAATCATCGCCAAACGTTCCAACCCCAAACCAAAAGCAAAACCCTGAATTTCCTTCGGGTCATAACCAACCGCTTTTAAAACGTTCGGGTGAACCATTCCGGCACCCATTACTTCCAGCCATTTATCTCCCAGTTTAATATCTATTTCCAACCCTGGCTCAACAAACGGAAAATAACTCGGTCTCATCCTTATCGCGATGTGCGGCCCAAATAATTGGCGAAAAAATTGCTCAATAACGTATTTAAAATTGGCTAAATTAACATTTTTTCCGACCATCAAGCCCTCTACTTGATGAAAATTGATTTCATGCGACACGTCCGTCGCTTCAAAACGGAAAACCCTTCCCGGAACAATAATTTGAAACGGCGGCTTATGCGTTTCCATATAACGGATTTGCATCGGACTGGTATGAGTGCGCATCAACATTTTTGACTTTTGATTTTGGACTTTTGATTTAATCCAAAAAGTATCCCACATATCTCTTGCCGGATGATTTGCCGGAATGTTTAAAGCGTCAAAATTGTAATATTCCGTTTCCACTTCCGGCCCTTCAACGCTGGAAAAATTAAGCCCCAAGAAAATTTCTTTAATTTTATTTTCCATTAAAGTCAGCGGATGCAAATGGCCAACGGCGATTCTTTTCCCCGGCATGGTTATATCCAATCGCGAAGATTTCTGTTCCACGGAGAATTGTTTTATTTTCTTCTCTAAAGCCATTTCTATTTCTTTTCGCAAAACATTGGCCGCCGGACCGATTTTTTTCTTTTTCGCCAACGGTAAATCCTTTAAGGAGCGTAAAATTTTATTAACTTCCCCGTCTTTACGGCCTAAATACTTCACCCTGATTATCTCTAGAGCTTTTGCTTCTGTCGCTTTTTTAATCTCTTCTAGCGCGGATTTTTTCAGTTTCACTATATCCATATACAATATTATACTGGTTTACTCGACAAAAAACAAAAAGAGGCCTTAGGCCTCTAAATATTCATAATCTGTCTGGGTAATCGGAAAAAGCGCCGTCTACTCCCCATTCCTTCACCTTCTTAGTTTCTTCCGGTTTGTTTATTGTCCAGGAAAAAATCCTAATTCCTGCCGGCACATATCCGCTTTTAAGGTGTAATGATTCCGCGAATAACGCGTGAATTGAAAAAATATCCTTTTCGCCAGCTATATCCAGAGCAAGCATCGCTTCTGCTGTTTTGCCGACCGCAAGGCCAATTTTCAAACTTGGCTCCTGTGTTTTCATTGAAAATAATTCCCCCCAAAGAGACGGAAAAGCGGAGACAATAATGGTATCCAAACAATCATAAACATTCGCCAACCGCGATACTTGTTCAGTTAAGTCTTTTTCTTTCAGCTCCACATGCAAGAACATTTGATGTCCGAAACAACAAAACACGTCGGCAAGTTCAGGAATTATTTCTCCTTTTCCGGCATCCAATCGCCAAAGTTCCTTAAGGATAAAATCTCTTACCAATCCCTTGCCGTTAGTGGTTCTGTCAACCGCTTCGTCGTGCATTATCACTAAATTTCCGTCTTTTGTCTGCCGGACGTCAAACTCAATCGCGTCAGCTTTTAATTCCAATGCTTTTTCAAAAGAACGAAAAGTGTTTTCTGGTTCATAACCCGCCGCGCCTCTATGACCTATTTTCCAAAATGTCGGCATTCGCGCCATCAATCACCACTATAACTGTTAAAATGCCCTCCCCTTATTGGCGCGTCATGGACTAATTTCGCGAATTCCCGAATCTGTTCCGACGTAGCGCCCTTATCTTTTAAATAAGATATGGCATTGTAATAATTAAAATTAAACTCTGTCTGGCTATAAGGATATCCTTTGTAAAAAATCACCGCTTTAGCGGCCCGCTTAACTTCATCGTCTGTAACCATTTTTCCTCCCTTACCCCGCCGCAGGCGGGATTACATTTCAAAGTACCTCCCACTGCCCCCATAATAAACAAAGCTTAAAAAAATGGCAAGGCAATAAATCCTAAAACTACCGATAGAACAATTAAACCGGCGATTATCGCTCCCAGGCCGATAGCTAAAGCCGCTCGCCAGATCGGAATCCCAAAAACGAAAGCCACTAACGCCCCACTCCACACTCCGGTGAAAGGAATCGGAATCGCCACAAAAACCAACAAAGCAAAAAATTCCATCCAACTTCGCCAATGAGCGTGATGATGATAGTTAAATTTTTCTTGATGCCGTAACTGCGTGCGATTAAAAAGCCACGTTAAAAAACGATTCAAGGTATATGATTTTTTCATCGCGAAATCGCTGAATTTATAAAGAAAAAATAAAATTGGGACAATAGGAATCAATGAGCCAAGAGTTCCAAGAAAAAATGCTTTCAACGGCATAAATCCAAAAACCCCAACCGCCAAGGGAATCGCGCCTCTAAGTTCAAGTACGGGAGACATCCCCAAAAGAATCGTAATTATTTCATTTTCCATAATTTAATTTTGAGAATTATTTAACCGATTAAAATAATACCATTCAAGAACATCTTTCGCTATTGGAACGGCATTTAAACTTCCCTCGCGAGCGTTTTCAATTAAAACCAAAATCGCGATTTCCGGATTATTAGTGGGGGCATAACTGACAATAAAAGCGTTAGTTTTTGTATTATTAGCAAATTGCGCGCTACCGGTTTTAGCCGCAGTTTTAAACGGCAAACTGCTTAAAAGATTGGCTGTGCCATAATATTTTTGAACGGCGTCTTCCATTCCTATTTGAACTTCTTTGATTTCTTTCTGCCAATCCGAATAATCTTTTATAATTTCTGGCGCGGATTCTTTCAAAAAATGCGGGCGAAAAATTTTGCCTCCGTTCGCGATAGCCGTTATATAATTAAGCAGTTGTAAAGGCGTTACCAAAAAATCTCCTTGTCCGATGCTGACGTTATACGTGTCGCCTAATCTCCAGATGTCATCGGTTCGATTTTCTTTTTCTTCCGGATCCGGTAAAAATCCTACGCCTTCTCCGGCAAAATCCACGCCTGTTTTTTCTCCAAAACCAAATTTCTGCCAATAATCTTTAAGTTTATAAATGCCCAGTCCCTGCAGCTTGCCTTCAGTCGGCGGTAATCCCCCGCCAACTCCGTAAAAATACACGTTGCTGGAACGGGCAAGCGCCGAATGAAGGTCAACCCATCCATGAGGCTTCCAATCCAAAAAACGGCTTGGCTCATCCGGATTATATGGGTTAGGAACTTCTATATATCCTTTTGAATAAACTTGAAAATCCGGAGCTACAATATTTTCCCGCAAAGCAGCCAAAGCAACCAACGGCTTTATAGTGGAACCGGGAGAATATATGCCGGAAACAGCGCGATTAAACATAGCTTGGCCGGCCGACTTAAGAAGATTTTCTTTTTCTGTGTTTCTTCCGCGAGTGGAAAAAATATTATTGTCAAAACTCGGCAAGCTGACCAGCGATAAAATTTCTCCGTTTTGAGGATTAATGGCCAAGCCGACTCCTGCAAATCTTCCTAAACTGCGCAGACCGGAAGATAAACGATTATAAAAATATTTTTGCAATTCGGCGTCTATCGTCGTAACCAGCCGCTGACCAACTTCAGTTTCCGCCACAAGTTTCTGGTCAAAAATATTTCCCTTAGCGTCGCGATATTCGACACTCAAACCGTTTTTGCCTCGCAATTGGTCGTTATAAAAAAATTCCAGCCCGGACTTTCCTTCAATTCCCTTGCCCCGATCAGCAATAGCAGTAAAACCAATGACGTGGGCAAATGCCGAACCGTCAACGTATTCTCGAATATAATCATCCACCACCATAACACTTGGCAAGTTGAGGCCTTTAATGGCTATAGCTTCCCGCGGCGCGATATTGCGTTCTACTAAAACAAAACTTTGCCTTTCTAAATCCGCCCCCAAAACCAGCGCGCGCAAATCAATTTGCGGTAAATCCAAAATTTTACCCAATTGGGAAATCGCCTCGTCAAAGCTTTCTTTTGCCGACGGCTTGAGAAGTTCCGCCGCGTTGACGTACGCGCTTAATGCCGGAGTGTTTTTCGCCAATACCGTTCCAAATCTGTCGGTAATAACGCCTCTATACGCCGGGATCACCGTTTCTTTATTAACATTGGCATTAGAACGTTCAGAATAAAAATTACCCAAAACCACATTTAAATAAAATAATCTGCTAACAACCACCGCGGCAATTAAAATTGCCACCACTCCCGCCAGAAAAAAAACCCGGGATGACAAAAGAACTTCTACATAGTCCAGGTTTTTTGCTTTCGCCTGTTCATCAAAAACCGCTTCTTCAAAATCTAAATATGGTTTCTTTTTGACCATAATGTAAAATAAAAAACTCCTCCCAGAATTAAATTATAAATAATTTCCGCCAAAACGACATTCCAATTTTTATATAAAAACAACGGGGCTGATAAAAGATAAAAAACGATGGTGGCCGAAATAATAAGAATTGCGTTGTTTAAGGATTGCCGCCAAATCAAACGGCGACCGATCAAATAAGCCGCGGAAGAAACTATCAGAAACCCGGCCGGAGCCTGCAATAAAATGCCCGCAGAAAAAACCAAAATCAAATAATCTAAAAAATTGGTTACGAAAGGAATTGCCGTGAGCAGGACAACCAATGTTATGTCGGGTTTAATGCCGTAAACGCTGAATAATTGCGTATTTTGAATTATACTCGCCGCCGCTACCAGTAATATAAACAAAATTAATTTTCTCATTTGATTACGACTTCGCGTAATTCGTTAAAATTATACGGCAATTCTATGGTGGTTTCTTTGAATATTCCCGTCGGTTCTTCAATTACATCTTTAATTTTTCCTATTTCCAAGCCATACGGAAAACCGACACCGGCGGAATAAATTGACTCTCCTGTTGATACTGGTTTATTCAGCGCAATCATAGTCAATCTCGGCTCTAAACCGCCGATTAACAAAGCGTCAACGCCTGTTTTACCGACTCTGACCGGCATCTTCCAGCTAACATCAAAAATTGTTTGAACAACGCTGTAACTGCTAAAAATTTTTACGGCCTTACCCAAAAGAAAACGACCATCAACCGTAACAACGGCGCCTTCTTTAACGTTATTATCCGTTCCGACGTTAATCGTTATTTCCGCTTTATGGTTAAAAGGGTAAGTTGAAAAAACTTTAACTTTTCCGGAAGTTTCCGAAAATTCGTTGTCCACGTTAAACCAACCGGATAAACTTTGTGGCGGCATTAAAAATCTAATAAAAGAAAAAACCAGCAATAAAACGATTGTAACAACGATACGCCATGCCATTATATTTTAATATCTCTAGGTATAAGCGGGTTGTTTAAAATTTGCTTATACTTCCCTAAATTTTCAACGGCAACGCCGGTTCCGCGCGCCACGCAAGTCAACGGATCATCAACGATTCTGGCGTCCACCCCGCCTAATTCTTTGGAAATTAAAACATCCATTCCTTTAAGCATACTGCCTCCGCCGCAAAGATGAACTCCCTGCCTTAACATGTCGCCTACCAGTTCCGGCGGCGAAATTTCAATGACTTCTTTAATCGCTTCAACAATTCCCTTCAGCGATTTTGATAAAGCCGCGCGAATTTGAATATCTCTAACCATAACTTCTTTCGGCAAACCAGTGGCTAAATCCCGTCCGCGAATCGCTAATTCCAGTTTTTGCTCCAATGGAACGGCCGAACCAATAGTAATTTTCAAATCTTCCGCTGTCGGCTCGCCAATGGCAAGTTTGAATTCATCGCGGATGAATTGAATAATATCCTGATTTAATTTATCGCCGGCGATTTTTAAACTTTTTGAGCGCACCGTGCCGCCCATGGAAATGACGGCGACTTCCGTCGTGCCGCCACCAATGTCAACAATAATGTTCGCTGTCGGTTCGTCAATCGGCAAACGAGCTCCTATGGCCGCCGCCAACGGTTCTTCAATAACATAAGCGTTGGAAACACCCGCGCCGATAATCGCGTCTTCAACCGATTTTCTTTCAACTTCGGTGAGATTGCTTGGAACGCCGATAACCGCCGAACGATAATTTACGAACGTCTGCGAGCCGCTGGCGCGTTTCAAAAAATAACGGAGAATTTCCTGAGTCATTTCAAAATCAGAAATTACTCCGTTAACCAGCGGACGAATAACATTTATATGCGACGGCGTGCGGCCAAGCATTTTTTTTGCCTCTTCTCCGATTGCTAAAATTTGCGAAGTTTTATTGTTTACGGCCGCCACGGACGGTTCGTTGATGACGATGCCTCGTCCGGCAACATAAATAAGCGAATTGGCTGTTCCCAAATCTATCCCAACGTTTTTAGAAAATAATCCAAAGGGAATGCGCATTACTTTGTATTCTATAGGAAAGGTTATACCTTTGGCAACTGTGCTATGCTTACCAATTCTGCTTTTTGAGAATCGCGTTTTTTGAGTTCAATTTTGTCACCCGTTTTTTCACTGACCACCGCGCGCCACGGAATTCCCAATAAATCCGCGTCGGCGAATTTTTCACCGGCGGAAACATCTCTGTCGTCGTACAAAACTTCCGCGCCAGCTTTCAAAAGTTCTTTGTAAATTTTTTCAGCCGCCTCATCAGAACGTATGCTTAACAAATGTATTTTATACGGCGCGATTGTTTCTGGCCAGATAATTCCTTTGTCGTCGTGAAAAACCTCAACAAGCGTTGCCATTACCCGCGACGGACCGATTCCATATGAACCCATAATCACCGGTTGTTTATTGCCTTCTTTGTCCGTAAATTTCAAATCATAGGCATCGGAATATCGCGTACCTAGCTTAAAAACATTAGCAACCTCTATGGCGCTTGATTCTTTAACTTCGTTTCCGCAATCAGGACATTTGTCCCCCGCTTTAACTTTGGCAATTTCTTTATTCTGAGAAAAGTCGCATTTGGGGCAATAGAATATGATGTCTTCGCCTGCGGGCGATAAAACCTGGAATTCATGAGTGTATTCTTTTGTGAAAGCGCCGCCGCTCGCTTCGGTTACTTTTGCGTCTAATGATAATCGTTTCATAATTTTCTTGTAAGCGCCGATAACTTTTTGGTAATAATCATCCAAATCTTTTTTATCCGCGTGAAAACTATAAAGGTCTTTCATTAAAAATTCTCTTCCGCGCAAAAGGCCGTTTTTAGCGCGCGGCTCCGCTCTAAACTTGGTTTGAATCTGGTAAACCGCTAACGGTAAGTTTTGATAAGATTTTATAAAATTGGTCGCGATGGCTGTTATGATTTCTTCGTGAGTCCATCCTAAACCGAACTCTTCTCCGGACGGAGATTTTAATTTATACATCACTTCCGTGTTCCAACGCCCAGATTGTTCCCAATATTCTTTAGCAACCAGCGACGGCATCAAAAGCTCTTGTCCGCCGACGGCATTCATTTCCTCGCGAATGATATTATTTATCTTATTCAAAACCCTCCACCCTAAAGGCAAAAGAGAATAAATACCCGCCGACATTTTGCGAATATAACCGCCTCTTATTAAAAGTTTGGAATTAACAGCTTCCTCGTCTTTAGGCGCCGTCTTGGATGTTTTTGTAAAAAGTTGCGATTGAAGCATTGTAATTATTCTACAAGTTTTT
>JBBTTV010000020.1:0-10985 GCA_038064115.1 Patescibacteria group bacterium | reverse complement strand
GGATGTTTTTGTAAAAAGTTGCGATTGAAGCATTGTAATTATTCTACAAGTTTTTAAAGAAATAAAAAAGTCCGCCAAATTTCGGCGGACATTGCGGAATAAAAATATTTATTTATTTATTTTCAACGTTATTTTTTTTGAATTTAAGAATTTCCTTTGCAGGAAAATACATCACCCCCAAAACGAGTATAAACAACATTATCGCTGCCGCCCAATCATTAGACCCCGTTAATTTTTTCAATAAATCCATCGCGGCCCACATTGCGAAACTAAATAACGCTATACCACCGATGACACAAGCTGCCAATGAAATCCAAATCAATAAAAATTTCATCTACGCCCCCTAAAATAAATACCAATATACCTCAAACAACTGATGGTATTATAGTACTTTGTAAGTATTTCGTCAAATTTTGGATATACAACCCTAAAAAAGATAAATAACGTCCTTTACAGTAATGGCTATCATCAGCAATAAAAGAAAGACGAAACCTGCCGCGTTAATATATGCCTCCGCTTTCGCGGGAAGCGGAGAACCTTTGATTTTTTCCACCAGAACAAATAAAAGCCGCCCTCCATCAAGCGCGGGAAACGGCAGAATGTTCAAAACCATAAGATTCAGCGAAATCATTCCGATTAAACTGAAAAGATAAGAGAAACCGAACTCCCCCGCTTGAGCGGCAACTTGAAAAATGCCGACCGGACCGACAAAATTTTCAAACGCCATGGTTCCGGTGAAAACGCCGACTATAAGATTCATCAACGCGATAAAAATCATCCAAACCGTTTGAGCGGCGGTAAAGAATCCTTCCTTCAAACTCGCTAACAGCGGCAATTTTACAAAACCCAATTCGCCAACACCGATTCCCAAAGCGCCCTGTCCTTCCGGCGCCTGCAAGCGAGGCATAATCTTAATCTTTAAATTTTCTTCGCCTCGTTTGATGTTTAAAACGATTTCTTTGCCCTTATTCTCATTTACAAAATTGACGAACTCTTCCGCCTTCCCAAAACCGGCAATCCTATCGCCTTCTTTCAGCCCCGCTTTAGCGGCAGGCGCGTCCGGAAAAACCATTGTTATTCCAACCGGCTCCGATACTCCAAAGACAAAAAGGCCGGAAATAATAAACCAGCCAAGCAAAAAATTCATAGCAACGCCGGACACGATAATTATAATCCTCCGCCAAACCGGCTGATATGAAAAACTGCGAGGTTTTTCTTGTTCAGAAACCGGCGCGAGTAAATTCTCGCCCGAAAGACGAACAAAGCCGCCGAAGGGCAGTAAATTTATGCTATATCGCGTTTCTCCGATTTTTTTGGACGCCAAACGCGGCGGGAAACCAAAACCAAATTCTTCAACTTTCACGCCAAAAAGTTTAGCCGAAAGAAAATGGCCTAATTCATGCGCGAAAATCAGCGCCGATATTCCTACGATTACAAGTAAAATACTCATTCTTCTATTTCTTTAATTTTTGCCGCCAACAATGCTTCAATTTCCTTATTCGTTTTATCAACAATATCCTGAATTTTTTCTTTTAATTTAAACTTCTGGTCTTCGGGGGCATCTTTGGTTTTTTTATTGGCCTCATCGCGCATGGCGCGGATTTTAATCCGCGATTGTTCAACTATGCCTTTTATCAATTTTATAAGTTCCTTGCGTCGCTCGTCAGTCAATGGAGGAAGATTAATCCTGATTAAATTTCCGTCGGTGTTCGCGGTAACGCCAAGATTAGAAGATTCAATCGCTTTTACGATCGGCGCCAAAGCATTTTTGTCCCAGACGCTGATGTCTATTTCTCTTGGCGGAACGATGCTGATGGACGCCAATTGCTTAATCGACATTTGCTGGCCGAAATAATCCGCTTTTATGTCCTCCACAAGCTTGGCAGTCGGCCGGTTTGTGCGAATACTCACAATCTCCTGCCTTAAAGCGTCAAAAATCGTTTTAGTTTTTTGTTCTAAATCTTTAATGATTTCTTCCATAATTTAAAATCATTCGCCCCGCCTCATCGGCGGGCAAAAATCGCCTTAAGGCCTGCAAACTAACGGCAAAAAATAAAGCAGTATACCCGTAAAAACAACGAATAAAATTATAACAAATGCTTTATCCATCCTTCTAGTTGTAATTTTTTATTAGTATTATATTGGTTCATTACCGACCAGCGACCTAAAAGCTCTTTTATTGCTTTCCAGTTTTTAATTTTATCACGACTTAACTCAAATATTAAGCCCTTAACAAAATTTTTAAGCTCCGCCTCGTCTTCAATAACTTGTTTGATTATTTCTTTGCGCTCGGCGGTTGATGCCTTTAAAAATTGGTTTACCTCGCCTGCGGCTGAGTTGGCGGATTCGTCTCGGCTCGGAAAATATATCTTCTGGAAACGCGACCGCAATGTCGGCAACAAAACTTCCTGATTTTTAACGATTAAAATTATAAGGGTGTGTTCCGGCGGATCTTCGGCAATTTTTAAAATCGCGTTTTGCGCTTCATCGGTTAAATTTTCGCCATCCGGAATTATCAGCGTTTTTTTCGGAGATTTGAGCGGTTTTTGCCATAAAAATCTTATTCCTTCGCGAATGTCATCAATGCCGCTTCGGGTTTTCATCGCATCAACCAACGGCAATGCTCCTTCTAAAATATTTGTCAGCCAATCGGCAAGCTCTGATTGAGCGTTTTTGTCTTCGCCAAAAAAAAGATAGCTATGCGCTAAAGCATTCTCGTTAATTAAATTTTGAAAAGTTTTTTTGAGATTCATCCTAATTCATTATAAACCTCTTGCGAAAATATGCCCAAAATAAGAATGCTAACAGGGTAGCTGTTTGAAGAAACATCGGAGGCGCGTTGGATTGGTCTTCGACTTTATGTCGGAGCAACGCGCCGAGAGAGGCGGCTCCGACCGCTGGAGTCGGAGCACGCCGTTTCCTGAAGACAGCTGCCCCGTGAGCTATAAAGTCTTTATCTCTTATTTAATAAAGTTCTCTTGTAAATATCCAAGTGGCTTAAAATCAGTCCGGCGCCGCGCCCTACGCAAAACAACGGATTTTCTGCGACATAGCACTGAACACCGGAAATTCTTTTGAAAAATTCATCAACGTTACGGAGCAATGCGCCGCCGCCGGAAATTATAATTCCTTTTTCCATAATATCCGCGACGAGTTCCGGCGGAGTATTATTGAAAACCCCCTGAACCGAAGCCGCGATTTCCAAAAGATGAGAATTAATCGCTTCCGCGACTTCGTTGGAATTTATTATAATATCTTTCGGCAGACCGGAAATCATATCACGTCCGCGAATTTTAAGTTCAAGTTTATCTTTCATCGGCAAAGCGGAACCAACTTCAATTTTAATTGATTCTGACATTTGTTCGCCAATTGCCAAAGCATATTTCTTTTTAATATAAGACATAATCGCCTGGTCAAACTTATTTCCGGCAACGCGCAAGCTGGACCAGGAAACGATACCGCCAAGAGAAACTACGGCGACTTCCGCGGTGCCGCCTCCAATATTGATAATCATATTGCCGGAATGAGAATTAATTGGAATACCCGCGCCCAACGCGGCTAGAATCGGCTCTTTCACGATATAAGCGTCTTTGGCTCCCGCGTCGCGAGCTGCTTTTATGACTGCGCGCCGTTCGTTGGAGGTAATTCCAGCCGGAACCGAAATAACCACGTCCGGCCTGAATAAATTAAACGGGGCAATTGCTTTGGAAATAAAATATTTCAACATTGCCCGAGTAATGTAATAATCGGCGATCACGCCGTCTTTCAACGGTCTGTAAGCGATAATGTCGTCAGGAGTCCTCCCTATCATATCTTTTGCCTCCCTACCAACGGCTAAAACGCTGTTATCCGGCGAACTTAAAGCAACAATAGTCGGCTCATTAATAATGAACCCCTTGCCCGGCACGAATACCAAGGTATTTACAGTTCCTAAATCTATGCCGATTTTTTTTATAAACATGCTAATTATGTATAAATTAAGGTTTTGTAAATAAATTTTCGCAGAAAATTTATACAAAGCCCTTAGCCCTGTCGTTGTTTGTGTTTTGGAGTTTTGCAAACAACGCAAACTCGCCCTTTGCGTCGGACAATTTTGCAGTCTTTACAAACTTTTCTAACTGATGATCTTACTTTCATATTTTTTATTTAAATTCTATTTATATCCGCGCCAAGAAATCTCAAACGTTCGTCTATACGTTCGTATCCCCTGTCAATTTCTTCTACTCCCTCTATCATGGACTCTCCATCGGCTATCAAGGCCGCGATAATATGAGCGATCCCTGAGCGAAGATCTCTTACTTTCAACGACGCCGCTTTTAATGGTGTCAAACCGTTAATCACTGCTTGATGCTGGTAGCCTTCATCATTATATCGGCAAATCGACCCTTCCGGACACTTCGTGAGTAGTTTAATATTAGCGCCCATTAAATTCAAGTCATTGGTATATCCGAAGCGATCTTCGTATACCGTTTCATGAATAGTTGACTGGCCTTTGGCTTGAGTAAGTAATACAGCAAATGGTTGTTGCCAATCGGTCATAAAACCAGGGTGAGTGTTTGTTTCTATATCTATTGGTCGTAATTCCCCGTTGCGATAAAAAATAATTCCTTCTTTTGTCACTTCATAGTCGCCTCCTATTCTCCGCAAGCTGTTCAGAAAAGTTATAAGGTCATCTTGGCGCGCTTGTTTAACATAAACTTTGCCGCCGGTCGCCGCACCCAGGCAGGCAAACGACACAGCTTCATTGCGGTCGGGCAATACGCGGTGATACGTACCGCGAAGTTTTTTAACGCCGTCAATATAAATCACTCTGTTAACGCCAAGCTCAATAATTGCCCCCATTTTTTGGAGCATTTTTATAAGGTCTATAATTTCCGGCTCGGTGGCGGCGTTTTGAATAATTGTTCTCCCTTTTGCCAACACCGCAGCCAATATCGTATTTTCCGTTGCGCCAACACTGGGATAACGTAAAACGATAGTCGCTCCTTTTAATCCATTTTTAGCCCGCGCGATATAACTTGAATCGGTAATTTCAATTTCCGCGCCCATCGCTTTTAAAGAATCTATGTGAATGTCCACCGGCCTTGCTCCGATTTTATCACCGCCTAAAAAAGGAACTTCCGCCTCCCCCACCCTGGCTAAAAGCGGGCCGAGCGCTAGAATTGGAATCCGATTTTTTCTGCTCAAAGAAACCACTTTCGGATTTTTAATGTCGGTGGTTTGGATTCTCAAAACATCTCTGTCTTTTTCTATTTTACTGCCGATGCTTCGGCAAAGCTCCGCGGTAATTTCCGCGTCGCCGATATGCGGAAAATTTTCCAAAAAACACGGCTCATCGGTCAAAAGAGACGCCACCATCATTTTAGTGGTGGCGTTTTTCGCGCCGACAAGTTTTATTTCACCGTTTAATTTTTTACCGCCGTTAATTAGAAATTTCATCTCGTTGCTTTTATTATTTATGATTACAAATAATAAAGCAATAAAGAGTTAGCGTTTAGCCCATTGCGGAGCTCTGCGAGCTTTTTTAAGTCCGTATTTTTTACGTTCCACCATTCTGGAATCGCGCGTAAGAAATCCAGCCGCTCTTAAAATTTTCCGAGATTCCGGATTTAATTTTACCAAAACCGCAGCAATGCCCTGCCGCACCGCTTCAGCTTGACCGGTAGAACCACCGCCGTAAACTTTCACGGTTATTCCAATATCTTTCTTATTTAAAAGCTTAAGAGGCGCCTCTACTGCTTCCTGATGAATGGGAAGATGGAAATATTCTTTATATTGTTTGTCGTTTACAACAATTCCCGTTTTATTAAGATGCGCGCGAACGCGAGCGACGGCAGTTTTCCGCCCGCCTTTAGCTTCATAAAAACGCTCTTTTGCCATTGGTTTGGCCGGTTGCTTTTCTTTTTGCGCCGGTTTTACTATTTTTTTCGTTAGAACTGTTTTTGGTTTTGCTATCATTGCTTTATTTTTCTATAACTAATTTGTTTAATCTTTTCTGCCGTAAATCATTTTTCGGCAACATATTAAAAACCGCGTACCATAAAATCTTTTCCGGAGTTTTCGCGAGCACGTCTTTGTATTTAGCCGCCTTTAAATGACCCATATATCCGGTATGGCGATAATAAACTTTTTGTATCGCTTTTTTTCCTGAAACCGCCACTTTAGAAGCGTTTTTAACTAAAACCTTATCTTCTCCGGCAAGCCGGCGTTCATAATTCGCGTTTAATTTACCTTGCAAAATCAAGGCGATTTGCGAAGCCAATCTTCCTAATTTTTGATTTGTAGCGTCAATTACGTGTTGCATTTTATTTTATAAATTCAATTGTCGCCAACGGAGAATTATCCCGTTTGCGGGTCTTTGTTTGCTTAATAATTCTCAAATACCCTCCCGCCCTGCTTTGGTATCGGGGCGCGATTTCATAAAAAAGTTTTTGAGCGGAAGTTTTCGGCAATCTGGCAATAAGCAATCTTAGATTGGCTAATTGCTGTTTTTTCGCGACAGATACCAGCCGTTCCACCAGTGGTCTTATTTCTTTTGCCCGCGCAACAGTCGTTTCTATTTTTTCTTTCATTATTAAATTATTAGCCAGAGATTGTAAGAATGATTTCCTCCGGCCTTTTATTCGGTGAAACTTTCTCATTTTACTTGGCTTTCTTTGATGTTTTTTTAGCTTTAGCCGCTTTTTTCTTGGCTTCTTTTGGAGCTTCCGCGGCTATCGGTTCAGCTTCCTTAACTTCAACTTCGGAAATTTTTAGAAAATGGTCCTGTAAAATCTTGCTGGCTTTTCTTAAAACCGCCGAGGGCGTGATGCTTCCGTCTGTTTCTATAAATAATTTAATCCGATGATAATCTGTACGTTCGCCGACGCGCATATTTTCTACGGAGAAATTTACTTTAACAACCGGAGAAAAAATAGCATCAAGAGCAACTACGCCGATCGGCAATTTTTCACCAGTTCGCACATCAACAGGAACATATCCCAACCCCTTTTCCACCGTAAGCTCAATATCCAAATCGGCTCCTTTCGCGGTTAATGTGGCAATGTGGGCATCTGGATTAATAAGTTCTATTTCAGAGTTTAATTCAATGTCGGCGGCAGTCACTTTGCCTTCGCCTTTTTTCTTAAGCGTTAAAATCTGCGTTTCGTTCGTGTGCAGCCGAAATCTGACTTTTTTCAAGTTCATTCCGATTTCCACGACATCTTCAATAACATTCGGCAAGGTGGCAAATTCATGGCCAACCCCTTTAATTTTGATTTTGGTAATCGCGGCTCCAGGAATGGAAGAAAGCAAAACCCGCCTCAAGGCGTTTCCGATTGTTAATCCGTATCCCGTGTATAAGCCCTCTACCTCAAATGTTCCTTGGGTATCGTTCTCGGAAGTTTTTTTAATTTTTACCGCTTCGCTTAAATATGTGAACTCCATAATTTTTTGTTTTTATTTTTTTAACTTATTTTTGAATAATAATCTACGACCAAAGTAACGTCAAATGGAATTTCAAAGTCTTTCGGCAAAGAAATCACCTTTCCTTCCAGTTGCGATTTGTCTATAAAAAGCCAGATCGGCGGCTCATATTGTTTTAATCTTTCCGCTAGATCCTTAAACACCGGGTGGTCTTTGGATTGTGGCCTGATGGCAATAACATCATTGGCTTTGACCGCATAAGATGGGATAGTTACTTTTCTACCGTTCACCAAAATATGTCCATGTCCTACTAATTGCCTACCGACGGAGCGCGAAAGAGCCAAACCGAGGCGGTAAACTACATTATCCAAGCGCCTCTCCAAAAAATTGATAATCATTTCTCCGGTTATACCTTTATGTTTGGCAGCGGATTCAAAAACTTTCCGCATCTGCGCTTCACGAATACCGTACGCGAATTTGATTTTTTGCTTTTCCGCCAATTGTTGGCCGTATTCTGAAAGCGCTCGACGCCTCATTTTACCGTGAAGGCCGGGTTTTGTAGGCCGACGAACTGTAACGCATTTTGGAGAACTGCAACGATGCGGCTTCAAAAAAAGCTTTACTCCCAATGACCGTTCTTTTTTTTCTTTTGTATTAAACATAATTTTGTTTTCTTATTTTTAGATGCGCCTGACTTTCGGCGGTCGCGGGCCGTTGTGCGGAATCGGCGTAACGTCTTTGATAGATAAAATGCTGAAGCCCTGATTTGTTAATGATCTTATGGAAGAATCTCTGCCACCGCCGACTCCGTTAACAAACACTTCAACGTTGTGAGGTCCTGATTTTTTAACTTTTTCCGCTATAACCGAAATTACTTTGGAAGCGGCAAATGGAGTCGCTTTTTTCGGACCGGAAAAACCCAATGAACCGGCAGTGCTCCAAGCTACGATATTTCCTTTATCATCGGTAATGGAGATAACAGTATTATTATAGGTAGCGTTAATATAAACCCTTCCTTTTTCGTATTTTTTGGAAACGGTTTTGGAAGACGCGGATTTTGCCGACGCTTCCAACGAGTCTTTTTCTTTTAACGCTTCTTCAGTTGTTTGTTTAATAACTTTTTTCTTTCCCATGAGTAATTTTAAAGTTTATTTGAGCTCTGTTTTCCTCTTTCCACTTCCGGCAGTCTTGCGGACATTGCCGCGAACGGTGCGAGAATTGGTTTTGGTGCGCTGGCCGCGAACCGGTAGCTTTCTCATATGACGCATGCCGCGATAGGCCTGCAAATCTTTTAATAAATTTATATTTTGTTTGATTACTTGGCGCAACTCTCCTTCTATTTTATAATTTTTTTCAATAAATTCTTTTATTTTACTGACCTCTGCCTGATTTAATTCTTTCGCGCGTTTGTTTGGATCAATTTTAGTGCTCTCTAAAATTTTTTGCGCCAAAGGACGCCCGACTCCATAAATGTACGAAAGGGCGATTTCAATTCGTTTGTTGTCCGGTATATTTATACCTGCTATGCGCATAAATCTCTTTTAAAATTATAGTCTTCTTATTATTCTTCCTCTTTTTTCGTCATACGGCGTCATTTCTATGATCACGCGATCTCCCGAAATTATCTTAATATAATTCTTTCGCATTTTTCCGGAAAGATACGCCAACATCTCTCTACCGTCTTCTAATCTAACGCGGAAATTCGTCGCCGGCAATGCCTCTTCAACGATTCCATTCACTTTTATTAACTTTTTATCTTTTGCCATGCGTAGGACTCAGTATAGCACGGGTTTTTTAAAAAAGTCAAACTTAAAATCCTCCGCACGACATTGCGTGTAGAAGTTGTTTCTCGGGACGTTAACTGACTTTTGAATACTAATCAACTAAAATTTTAATCCTGCCCTCGCGGGTAGGGACGGTTTTAACCCAAAATGGCCATAAAGAAATTTGAGCGCTTTCTATATCCGGTAAAGAAAAAATCAGGGTTTGTAAATCCATTTCGGTTTTCCCCATTACCTGCTGAGTTAACGCTTGCTGGTTTATCGCGGGCACTAAAATACTGGTAAACACAATCGGGAAAGTCATTTGGCCTAATTTAAAATTCGACTTTGCCACACCGGTATATGCCAATTCAAAACTTCTTGCCTCAATGTTTTTTCCAATCTCTTTTTTAGCTTTTTCAACCAGCATATTTTCCAAATCACTTTCTCTGAAAGCTAAAATATTGAGTTGTCCTTCAACAAAAACACTGAAATTGCTATTAGCATCAACTTCGTCTATGACGTTTTGCTTGGTAATAACAAACTCGCTGGCCCCTTCCAAAATTTTAAATCCTTGCGGAACCTGCGCCGCCAATGACGCTTTTGTTGAATCTTCAAGTTTTTTGGTTGCTTCGGTTTTAGCTTTTTTAATATCGCTGTCCAATGGGTAAGCCGATTCACCGATAAATCCTCCCGTCATCGCGTTAGCAGAACTTCCATAAAAAACTTTGTATTTCGGCGAACCCTTAAAGCCCGGGATAGTATATTTTTCAACCGGCCCGATATTATAGCTTGGCCCCGCTTGATCCGCGATTACTTCCGCGTCAATGCTCGATGGAGTAATTTGGCCATTCACCACTTTCGCGCCGGGAACAACTAATTCTTTGACAAGACGGAAGGTTTTCCCGTCGGGAGTTTCAAAACGAGTTCTGGCGACTAACGGCTGAGGGTCGGAACTATAAGCGTTATATACCGTTATAATTCCGCCCGCTTTTTTCGCCACTTCTTTTCTGCCGGTAGCGGGAAAAGCGAAGCTCATATTTTTCGTTTGTGAAAATAATTGCCCGGGGATTCTGGCGCTGACAATATCCGCGGCCGCTAAAGCTTTATCCGCTTTTATCGTGTCTTTATATTCCCAATTTATTTTCTTGGTTATAATACCGACTTCTGCTCGCGGCAAAATTTTAATCACAATGACAGAAAGCGAAATAACCGCTATGCCGATAGCCGCCCATATTAATCCTTTGCGGAAGGGAACGCGCGGAAAAACTAAACGGCGTTTTTTCCTTTTTGCCGGAACAAAGTCTTCTTCCAAATTCGCGGCTTGTCTCGCGACCGCTTTTTCTTTTTTTGAAGAACCGCCGGAAGATTTTTGAATAACAATATCAGAAAATTGACGACGGGATTTAACAAAGAACGGGTTGACCGCTTCAATGCCGCTGATTCCGCAAAGTTCTATAACTTTGTCATCCACGGATTCTACAATCACTTTTTTATCCAATGCTTCCGCTTCTCTTTTGATTAAATGAAAATTAGCCAGAGAGTCGGCTATCTTGGAGAACTTCGGAATATTCAAAACTACCTCATTAGCGTCGGTATCTATGATTTTTTCCGCGATTAAAGTCGGCTCATCGCTTTTGTTTACATAAATTTTCTTGATTTTATTCATAGTTTATTTTTTATATCAACCACCTTATTCTTCGTTTGGCGATTTTTTTAATTTGCTCGCTTTGTGGATAAAAATAACTTGCCATTATTCCTGAAATAGCGGAAAAACTATTGGGAATTTCATACCCTCTATTTAATTTTAAATTAAATTCC